>NZ_JBFWFX010000003.1:0-248900 GCF_050286925.1 Caloranaerobacter longqiensis | reverse complement strand
GCTTCAAGCATTTCTTGGAGAGCATCTTTAAACATATCTTTTAGATACTCATAAAGATCATCTGCTGTTTTTAACCCTCCATCTGAAATCATTTGTCTTAATACTTCTTTTGGTAATTTACTCATAAAAATACTCCTTTCTGACATTTTTTTCTTTTTTCAATTCTTGCCAGAAAGGAGTATTTATTTTCACTTAAGCACAAATTTTTTTATACTACCTTTTTTTACATCGTGGGTTTGTCATCAACCTGACTTCTAGCTAATTGCTAGAAGCTTTTTTTGTAACAAAAAATTGTTTTATTAAATATTTTAATATTATAGATTAATTGTAAAGGGGGATAAAATTGGTTCAACATAGAATTGAATGTGTAGATATTGGAAGTGAATACTGTCCATGCCATTTAGCAGAAACAAATGATTGTTTAATATGTTCTCATTTACAAGGCAAAGAGTTTTGTGACTGTAATTGGAGAGGGGTATGTGTTTATCAAGAGTATGTCTGGAATGGAAATAAAAGTAAGAGTTTGAGAAGTGAAACTGTTTGTAAAATAGAAGAAAAAATAGAATATGAAAGTAATTTAACAATATTAAAAATAAAAACAACAAGAACACTTTCTAGACAGTTAAAAGAACCAGGAGCTTATGTTTTTTTGAGAGATGTTAATTTACCACATTATTATGATGTACCTATGTCAGTTATGGATGCAGATGATATGAATGGATATATCTATATAGCATATCAAACTATAGGGTCTAAAACAAAAATGTTAAAAAAATTAAATAGTGAAGTACTTGTTAGAGGGCCATTTTGGAATGGCTTGATAGGAATTAAATACATTAAAAGTACGCGAAATAAAAATTGCTTAATTTTAGCAAGAGGAATAGCTCAAGCACCTACTCTAGCAGTTATTAAAAAACTTAATAGAAACGGCTGTAATTTAAAAGTAATATTAGATAAAGGGAGAGTCGGCAAAATATTTTTATCGAAGTACTTAAAAGATTTAAAAATAGATTATACTGAAGTTAATTTAATGGAAAATCAAGGTGAATTATTAATTGATAATATTCTAGCTAAAGAAACTTATGGACTCGTTTATATTGGAGGTTCAGATTTATTACAAAAACGTATTCTTGATTTATTAGAAAAGAATAATTGCAATTTAAACCTTGTTGTTACAAATAATGAAAAGTTTTGTTGTGGAGAGGGAATTTGTGGTAGTTGTACTACTTTTACTGAAAATGGTGAATTAATAAAGACTTGTAAATCTCAAATGGATGTTAAAAAAACAGTTGAAAGGAGGAATATGCTTGGCTAGAATTGTAGTAATTGGTGGAGGATGGGCTGGTTGTGCAGCAGCAGTTACAGCAAAAAAAGCGGGTGGAGATGTAGTTTTAATTGAAAAAACTGATATGTTACTAGGATTAGGTAATGTTGGAGGAATAATGAGAAATAATGGTAGATATACGGCTGCTGAAGAAAATATTTGTTTAGGAGGCCAAGAATTATTTAACATAACAGATAAAGCTGCTAGACATGTTAATGTTAAATTTCCTGGACATAAACATGCAACATTATATGATGTAACCAAGGTTGAACCTATGGTAAGAAGATTCTTGAAAGAGATTGGAATAAAAATATTGTTACAAAAGAGAGTTAATGATGTTGAAATGGATAATAAATCTATTAAAAGTGTAGTTTTGTCAGATGATACAACTATTTCAGGTGATGTATTTATCGAAACAACAGGGTCAACAGGACCTATGGGTAATTGCTTGAAATATGGAAATGGTTGTTCTATGTGCATTTTAAGATGTCCATCATTTGGGCCAAGAATAAGTATAAGTAAAAGAGCAGGTGTAGAAGACATATTAGGGCAAAGAGGAGATGAATCATATGGAGCTTTTAGTGGTTCATGTAAACTTAATAAGGAGTCACTTAGTGAAGAAATTAGAGAGAAATTAAATAGAGAAGGAGTTGTTATATTACCTATTCCTAAAGAAGATATTAATTTTGACAAATTAAATTTAAAAGTTTGTCAGCAATATGCTCTTAAGGATTTTGCAGAAAATATTATATTACTTGACACAGGACATGCAAAGTTAATGACTCCATATTATCCTTTAGAAAAATTAAGAAAAATAAAAGGTTTAGAAAATGCTAGATATGAAGATCCTTATTCAGGAGGTAAAGGCAATTCTATAAGATATTTATCAATCGCTCCAAGAAATAATGCAATGAAAGTTATAGGGGTAGATAACTTATTATGTGCAGGAGAAAAATCAGGTTTATTTGTCGGTCATACAGAAGCAATAGTTACAGGTTCTTTAGCAGGGCATAATAGTGTAAGACTAAGTTTGGGAATGCCTTTACTTGAATTACCAAGAAGTTTAGCAATAGGAGATTTAATAGCATATGCAAATGAGCAAATTAAAACGAAAGAAGGACTTAAAAAAAGATATACTTTTGCAGGTTCTGAATATTTTGAAAGGATGAAAGAAAGGGATTTGTACACAATAGATAAAAAGGAAATTAAACGGAGAGTACGAAGATTAGACTTATTAAATATTTACGAAGAGGAACTTTTATGATATTTTTAATATAAAATAAAAAGTTATAATTTAGATTTTGTATTAAAAACTAATGAAAAGGAGAAGGATAATTTGAGATTACAGAAGTACTTAGCTATGTGCGGAGTTGCATCTAGAAGAAAATCTGAAACATTAATTTTACAGGGTAGAGTAAAAGTTAATGGAAAAGTGGTTGATAAATTAGGTTATAAGATAGACCCTGACATTGATATAGTATTAGTTGATAATAAACGAGTTATAAAAAAAGAGGATTATATTTATATAGCACTTAATAAACCAGAAGGGTATATTACAACTGTTAAGGACCAATTTAATCGACCTACTGTACTCGATTTAGTAAAGAGTATTAATGAAAGGATATATCCTGTTGGAAGGTTAGATTATGATACTTCGGGGCTTATATTTCTCACAAATGATGGAGATTTAACTTATAAATTAACTCATCCTAAGCATGAAATTGAAAAGGTTTATATTGCTAAAATTAAAGGAGTTCCTACTGAAAAAGAATTAAATGAGTTTAGAAATGGATTAAAAATTGATAATTATGTAACATCAAAAGCGAAAATAAAAGTGCTAAAAAAATATAATAATTATTCTATTGTAAAAATAACAATACATGAAGGAAAGAATAGACAGGTTAGAAAAATGTGTGAAAAGATAAATCATCCTGTGATAAAATTAAAAAGAATAGCTATTGGTAAAATTGAATTAGGGAATTTAAAAAAAGGAAATTGGCGTTATTTAAGTAAGAAAGAAATTGAATATCTAAAGAGTTTGTAGTCATTATGACAAAGTCATAATGACTTTTTTCTTTAAAACATAAAAATATTTGATATAATAAAATTGTTTAATATTTGATTTTTGGAGGTAAAAAAATGATATCTGTAAAAAAAATAAGCAAAAAAGAGGAATTATCAAAAGTAAATAAACTGCTAGTTAAAAACGGATTTCAAGAAGAAAATGATTTAGATCAGATTATATATGTTATGGAGGAAAATGAAGAACTAATTGGAGTTGCTAAAATTACTGTTATAAAAAATATTGGGCTACTAAACTATCTAATCATAGATTCAGATAGGAGAGGAGAAGACTTAGGAGATTCTTTATTAAGATCTATATTAAATTACTGTGATTTAAATTCTATTAAGAAAGTTTATTATCCTTATGAAAATTTATATTTACAAAAAAAAGGTTTTAAATTAGCTGATGTAGATGAAAAAGAATTGTTAAAGACGAATAATATCATTGCGGATAAATTGATAATTTGCAATACTGAAGAGTTTTTTAAAAATAGCTGTCAAACAAAAAGGAGATGTTGAAATGAATAGAAAATACTTTACTAAAGCCACAGATATAGCTAAAAAAATAATAGAAGCTAGAGTAAAAGAAGGAAATATTGTTATTGATGCTACTATAGGAAATGGTCATGATACAGTTTTTTTAGCAAAATTAGTTGGAGAAACTGGTAAAGTATATGGATTTGATATACAAAGTAAAGCTATAGAGAATACGAAGGCTAAACTGATAGATTCTATTTTACTGGATAGGGTAACACTTATAAAAGATAGTCATGAAAATATAGACAATTATGTAAAAGAAAAGGTAGATTTAGTGATTTTTAATTTAGGATATCTTCCAGGCGGAGATCATGAAATAACAACTAAACCTGACTCTACGATTAAAGCAATAAAGAAGTCTTTAGAAATTCTAAAGGAAAACGGTATCATAGTCTTAGTAATATATCATGGGCATGAAATGGGCAAATTGGAAAAAAACAGTATAGAACAATTTGTTAGAGAATTAAATCAAAAACAATATACAGTTATTAAGTTTGAATTTATTAATCAGGTAAATAATCCACCTTTAATTATTGCTATTGAAAAAAATTTATAGGAGGTTGTTTAATGAGTAAAGTAAAAATTACAGAAACAATATTTAGAGATGCTCATCAATCATTAATAGCTACAAGAATGAAAACTGAAGAAATGCTGCCTATTGCAGAAAAGCTTGATAGAGTAGGCTTTCATGCATTAGAGGTTTGGGGGGGAGCTACTTTTGATGCATGTTTAAGATTTTTAAATGAAGACCCATGGGAAAGATTAAGGAAAATTAGGAAAGCAATAAAAAATACTAAACTACAGATGCTTTTAAGAGGGCAGAATTTATTAGGTTACAAACATTATCCAGATGATGTAGTAGAGGAATTTGTTAAAAAATCAATATATAATGGGATAGATATAGTGAGAATTTTTGATGCTTTAAATGATGTAAGAAATCTAGTTACAGCAGTTAATGCGACTAAAAAAGCTGGAGGCCATGCTCAAACAGCGATATCATTTACTATAAGTCCTGTACATGATATTGATTACTATGTTAAAAAAGCTAAAGAAATGGAAGAAATCGGAGCTGATTCTATATGTATTAAAGATATGTCAGGAATATTGTTACCATACGTAGCTGAAGAACTGATAAGAAAAATAAAAGAAAAAGTAAACTTACCAATAGAGTTGCATTCTCACTTTACTAGTGGTATTGCTAATTTAACATATCTAAAAGCAATTGAGGCAGGTGTAGATATAATTGATACTGCAATTTCACCTTTTGCAATGGGAACAAGCCAACCTGCAACTGAATCTATGGTTGCATCTTTAAAAGATACTCCATATGATACTGGACTTGATTTAAATCTATTAAATGAAATAGCCGAATATTTTAAACCTATTAGGGACAAATATCTAAAAGAGGGGCTACTTAATCCTAAAGTTTTAGGGGTAAATGCAAAAACACTAATATATCAGGTACCAGGTGGAATGCTATCAAATTTAGTTTCACAATTAGAGCAACAGGGTTCTTTAGATAAATTTGAGAAAGTATTAGAAGAAGTACCTAAAGTAAGAGAAGATTTAGGTTATCCTCCATTAGTTACACCAATGAGTCAAATGGTGGGTACTCAGGCTGTATTTAATGTTATTTTGGGTGAAAGGTATAAAATGGTGCCTTCAGAGATAAAAAATTATGTAAAAGGATTATATGGTAGACCTACTATACCTATATCTGATGAAATAAAGAAGAAGATAATTGGCGATACAGAAGTTTATGAAGGTAGACCAGCCGATTTATTACAGCCTCAATTAGAACAATTAAAAAATGAAATTAAAGAGTACATAGAACAAGAGGAAGATGTTTTAACATATGCTCTGTTTCCACAAATTGCAATTAAATTCTTCCAATATAGACAGACATGTAAATATAAAATAGATAATACACTATTAGATATAGAAGAGAAAACATATCCAATATAAATAAATATTAACAATTATTATGAAGAAAAATAGTTGTTGGTTTGTTGCTTGTATATTTGATTACTTTTACGACAGAATTGTTAGGAATATTATTACCGCATTTTAAACAAACAAAATTTGATTTATCTAAGAATTGTGTGGAAACCTCAGTTTTGAGGTTTCCATATTTTTGCCAACTTTTCCAACCTGTTTTGCAAAGTTGGTATCTATTTTCATAATCTGCATATACCCATTTAAGTATTTTGTGAAAGTGGAATGGATACTTTGTATATCTAATAAATGTCATAGGCAGTCCGAGTTTGATCATATATTCTTCGAATGTAGTTTCAATTTTAGTTTGTAACGGTTCACCTATACTTACACTTTCATAATTATAATTTTTGTTATTTAACCATTTTCTAAGGTTATCAAACATATATCCTCTACATACAAGAATTTTTTCGTTTTTATCAACATTTAATTTTTTAAATAGATTTTTAACTATAGTTACTACATATTCTAAATAATATTTACTTTTAAAATTTTCTTTTGAATAGTATCTGATAGGTATAATATCATAATAAAACTCACCAGTTTCAACTCTCATAGCTCCAATACAAGTTCCACCAACAAGACTTCCACTACCTGCATCATCAATTTGTATCAAGATCATCACTCCTTAATTAACAATAACTAATAATATTATTATTTACATATATGAAAATAATATTAGATGGAGATAAGCGATTGAGGATATTGCATTCTGTTGTAATTTTTGTTTGTTTTTTAATGAAAAAAAATAAATTATGAAGGTATAATAAAAATTTCTTGCAAAATTATAAAAAGTTTAATTTAAAAAGATTTGCTGAAAATATTATCTTTAGAATAAATTAAAGGTATTAGAATTTCTGAGTTAAGAAGAACAAAACCTTCGATTTAAATAAATTAAGGAAGATTTTGCCCTAATCTATTACGGAAATTATATTTAAAATTATCCACAAATTAATGCAGTTTATAATTTCCTATGGATTAAAAAAAGGAAACTTAAAATATAATATTTTATAATATTTTATTAATTTTGCATAAAATGAAATAAAACTTGCAAAATGAATTAAAATAATTAAGAAAATGAAAAATAAATTGCAATACACTATATATTTTGCTATTATAAAAATGAAAAAAGTATAAAAAGGGGGTCTTAGAATGCCCACATCTATAACAAATAAAGAACTTATTATAAAAAAAGATTGGTGTAAAGGATGTGGAATTTGCGTAGAATTTTGTCCAAAAAAAGTTTTAGCATTAAAGGATGGTAAGGTTGAAATAATCAATTTAGATGCTTGTATAAAATGTGGTTTGTGTGAATTGAGATGTCCCGATTATGCAATATTTCTTAGGGGGGAAATATAATGGAAAAAAAAGTTAAGTTGATGCAAGGAAATGAAGCATGTGTTGAAGGAGCAATAGCTGCAGGTATGAGATTTTTTGCTGGCTACCCTATAACTCCTTCTACAGAAATAGCTGAATTTTCAGCTCAAAAATTACCTAGAGTTGGTGGTAAATTTATACAAATGGAAGATGAAATAGCTAGTATGGCTGCTATAATAGGTGCATCACTAACTGGTTTGAAATCAATGACAGCAACTAGTGGACCTGGTTTTTCTTTAAAACAAGAGAATATTGGATATGCTTCTATTGCAGAAGTTCCATGTGTGATTGTAAATGTACAAAGGGGAGGACCTAGTACAGGTTTACCTACATCACCAGCTCAGGGAGATGTAATGCAAGCAAAATGGGGGACTCATGGAGATCATCCGATTATTGCTTTAACACCATCTTCTGTACGTGAAACTTTTGATTTAACTGTAAAAGCATTTAATTTATCTGAAAAATACAGAGTACCTGTAGTGTTGTTATTAGATGAAGTAATTGCACATATGAGAGAAAAGATAGAAATACCAAGTGAGGATGAGATAGAGATAATAAATAGAAAAAAACCAGAAGATAATATAGGGGATTATAAGCCATATGAGACAAAGGGTGGAGATTTAGTACCTGCAATGGCATCTTATGGAGAAGGATATCGTTTTCATGTTACAGGTTTAATACATGATGAAACAGGTTTTCCAAGTAATAGTCCTGTTGTAGCAGAAAAATTGATTAAAAGATTAATCGATAAAATAGAAGTAAATAAAGAGGATATAATTTTATTTGAAGAATATAATTTAGATGATGCTGAAATTGCAATAGTTGCATATGGAAGCACTGCTAGATCGGCTAAGAGTGCAATTGATATGGCAAGAGAGATAGGAATTAAGGTTGGATTGTTTAGACCTATTACAATTTGGCCTGTTGCTGATAGAGCAATTGATAAACTTTCTAAAAAAGTTAAAACAATAATAGTTACAGAGATGAATTTAGGTCAATATGTTCATGAGATAGAAAGAATTGCAGGTAAAAATTGTAATGTTATAAGTTATGGTAAAGTTAACGGAGAATTAATAACTCCTGATGAAATTTTAGATAAGATTAAGGAGGTTTAAACTGTGGTTAGTGAACTAATTGAAAAATATTTTAGATATAATAGATTGCCTCATATATGGTGTCCTGGTTGTGGGCATGGGATAATTTTAAGATCAGTAGTAAAAGCTATTGATGAACTTGGTTATAGTAAAGATGAAATTTGTGTAGTTTCAGGTATAGGGTGTTCTTCAAGAGCTCCTGGGTATTTAGATTTTAATACACTTCATACAACTCACGGTAGAGCTTTAGCTTTTGCAACAGGCATAAAAATGGCTAATCCAAATTTAAAGGTAATTGTTATAACTGGTGATGGGGATTGTGCTGCAATTGGTGGTAATCATTTAATTCATGCAGCAAGAAGAAATATAGATATTACTACAATTGTATTTAATAATAATATATATGGAATGACAGGTGGACAATATTCACCAACTACACCAAAAGGGGAAAGAGGTACAACTGCTCCATATGGGAATATAGATAAAAATTTCGATTTGTGTGAATTAGCAAAAGCTGCTGGAGCTACTTATGTTGGTAGAGCTACTGCATATCACGCAAAGTTAATTACTGAATTAGTTAAAAACGCTATGCAAAACAAAGGATTTTCTTTTATAGAAACAGTAAGTGTATGTCCTACTTATTATGGCAGAAAAAATAAAAAGGGAGACGCAGTTAATATGATGAAATTTTTAAAGGACAGTGCAGTTAATATAAAAGCTGCAAAGTCTCTAGATGAAGAACAATTAGATGGGAAAATTCTTATTGGCGAACTATATAAATCTGTTGAACCTGAGTATACTGACGAATACAATAAGATTATAAATATTTTTCAAAAGGAGAGATAGTATGCCAAAGAGAGTTGAGTTTAGATTAAGTGGAGCGGGAGGACAAGGACTAATATTAGCAGGTATTATATTAGCGGAAGCAGCTTTAAGAGATAATAAAAATGCAGTACAAACTCAATCATATGGCCCTGAAGCTAGAGGTGGAGCAAGTAAATCTGAAGTAATAATTAGCGATGATGATATAAATTATCCTAAAGTAAGAGAAAGTGACGTACTATTAGCTTTAACACAAGCTGCCTGTGATAAATATATACAAAACCTAAAAGATAATGGTATACTTATAGTAGATGAACATGTTGAAGTTAAAGATAGGAATAATATAAAAGTTTATAGATATCCAATTTTACGAACAGCTTCAGAAATAATAGGAAACAAAATGGTTTCTAATATAGTTGCTTTGGGAGTTATACATGGTATTACTAATATTGTTTCAATAGATTCATTAAGAGAAGCAATATTAGAAAGAGTTCCTAGAGGTACAGAAGAATTAAATAAGAAAGCTTTTGAAGAAGGTTTGAATTTAGTTAATAATTTAAATAGGGAATGATGGTATGGAAGAAAAAGATAAAGATCTTATTACTTTAATACAAATTAATTTTCCAAGATTAAGTAAAGGTCAGAGATTAATAGCTGAATATATATTGAACCATTATGATAAAGCAGCTTTTATGACTGCATCAAAACTAGGAGAAATGGTAGGAGTTAGCGAATCAACTGTTGTAAGATTCGCTAATGCTTTAGGTTTTTCTGGTTATCCGAGCTTACAAAGAGCTTTACAAGAATTAATTAAAAATAAACTTACAACAGTACAGAGATTAAGTATGTCTAATAACTATTCAGACAATAGTACTTTATTAAAAAAGATATTAAAAGCAGACATGGATAATATAAGAAGTACAATAGAAGAAATAAACAATGATGAATTTGAGAAAGTTGTAGATTGTATTTATAATGCCAATAGAGTTTATATAATAGGTTTGAGAAGTTCAACAACTTTAGCAAATTATTTAGGTTTTTATCTTAGCTTGATTTTAGATAATGTAAAGGTTGTAACCTATGGTATAAGTGATATATTTGAACAATTACTTAGGGTGAATAAAGGTGATGTTGTAATTGGTATTAGTTATCCTAGATATTCAAGAAGAACATTAGAAGCGTTAAATTATGTAAAGCAACAAGAATGTAAAATTATAGGGATAACAGATAGTTTTCTTTCTCCGATATCTGGAATAGCTGATTATACATTGATAGCTAAAAGTAATATGATTTCTTTTGTTGATTCTTTAGTGGCACCACTTAGTTTGATAAATGCATTAATAATTGCAATTGGGATGAAAGAAAAAACTGAAATAACTCAATATTTCCAAAAACTAGAAAGGCTTTGGTATGAATATAATGTATATGATTGTAAAGATAAAAAAGATTTATTTTAAAAATATTAGCTGGCAGAAGCCAGCTTTTAGTTGCATTTATATATCATATAAGAGTTTATCATAAATGATAAACTAAATAAACAAAAAACCCAAATAAAAACAAAACTAAATAAGAAAGGTTGATTCTACATGAAAAAAATAATAATCACTAGACACGGCCAAACCGATTGGAATCTAATAGGCAAAATACAAGGACAAAAAGATATCGAATTAAACAAAGTCGGTATAGAACAGGCTAAAAAACTTGCATTTAAGCTCTCTAAAGAAAAAATCGATATAATATATACTAGTGATTTAAAAAGATCATACCAAACAGCTAAAATAATTTCTGACATTATAAAAACTGATATCATTATTGATAAAAACTTAAGAGAAATTCATTTTGGAAATTGGCAAGGATTAACATTATCCGATATTAAAAAAGATTTCAATCAAGAATACATAATTTGGAGAACAGAACCTCATAAACTTAACTTACCAGGAGCTGAAAGGCTAATAGAAGTACAAGAAAGAATGAAGAAAATAATCAATAATGTATTACATACTGACTATCAAAATATTTTAATTGTTTCTCACGGTACTGCAATTAAGGCATTGATTTTAGGAATTTTAGATATAGATTTAGCAAAATTTAATAATATAAAGATAGACAATACAAGTATATCTATAATAGAATATCATAGTACAGGGCCAGTAATTAAATTGTTAAATGATACTTGTCATTTGAAGGAGGACTAAAATGGATACGGTAGCTGTTATTGGAGCTGGTCCTGCTGGCATTTTAGCTGCAGGGACTGCTTCTAAACAAGGTAAGAAAGTTTTTCTATTCGAAAGAAATTCTAATATAGGCAAGAAATTACTTATTACAGGCAATGGTAGGTGCAATATTACAAATAATTGCGATATTGAAAACTTTATAAATAATGTTGTTAATAATAATAGTTTTATGTATAGTGCGTTTTATACTTTTACAAACATTGATACCATAAATTTACTTGAATCTTTCGGAGTTCAAATTAAAACAGAAAAAGACAATAGATGTTTTCCAAAATCGAACAAAGCAATTGATATAATAAACGCTCTTAATAAGTATTTACTATCTAATGGAGTAACTATACTTAAAAATACTAGGGTTAAAGATATAACATTAAATAAAAATGGTACTTTTACTATTTATTTAAACAATAAAAAATCTATGACTTTTAATAAAGTTATTTTAGCAACAGGAGGTAAGTCTTATCCGCAAACTGGTTCTACGGGTGATGGATACATTTTCGCAAATAAACTTGGTCATACAATCATTAAACCAAAGCCTGCTTTAGTACCAATAAAATTAAAAGATACAAGGATAAAAAAATTACAAGGTATATCTTTAAATAATGTAAAACTAACAGCCTATTTAAACGATAAAAAAATACATGAACAAAAACAAACTGGCGAAATTGTTTTTACACATTTCGGTATATCTGGACCTGCAGCCCTCTCATTAAGTAGTTACATCAATAGATATTCAATTGATAAAATAAATTTAGAAATAGATTTTTTTCCAGACTATAACTTTGAACATTTAGAAAATTTAATTAAGTCTTTATTTACAAAACATCAGCAGAAAAATATCTGTAATACTCTTTGTGAAATATTGCCTAAAAAAGTTATAATCTACTTATTAGATACTTTAAATATTCCATTTGATAAGAGAACAAATGATGTAACTAAAAATGAAAAATATGAAATAATAAATGGTCTAAAAAAGTTTAGTTTGAATTACAATGGATTGAAAAGTATTGAACATGCAATTGTAACATCTGGTGGAATTTCTACAAAAGAAATAAATCCATCAACTATGGAATCTAAATTAATAAAAGGTCTTTTTTTTGCTGGTGAAATAATCGATGTAGATGCTTTAACTGGGGGATTTAATATACAAATAGCTTTATCAACAGGTTATTTAGCAGGTCTAAACTGTTAATTATATAAACCTTATTGAGTAGAATTCTGTTATAATATATAATAAAAAAAAGGAAGCGGGGTTATTATGTGTATAGTAACAATTCGAGGAGCTATTACAGTTAATAACAATACAAAAGAAGATATTATTAAATATACAAAAAAACTTTTAAAAGAAATAATAAAGCAAAATAATATTGATAAATCAGATGTAATTAGTATTTTATTTTCTGCAACCAAAGATTTAAACAAGGCATATCCAGCAATAGCAGCTAGAGAGTTAGGGTTTAATAATTGTGGACTAATGTGTTTTCAAGAAATGGATGTTGAAGGTAGCCTAAACAAATGTATAAGAGTACTTTTATTTTTAAAAAGCAATTTAAATCAAACTCATATTAAACATGTTTATTTAGAAAAAGCAAGTATACTTAGACCAGATTTAATTTAATTTAATTTCAATTTTCAGCAGTTATAAGGAGGTAAAATATGAACAAAATTGTAATTGCAATAGATGGTCCAGCAGGTGCAGGAAAGAGTACTATAGCTAAAATTATTGCAAAAGAATTAAATATAAATTATATAGATACAGGAGCAATGTATAGAGCCTTGACTTTAAAAGCCTTGAAAAATAAAATAAATTTTGATGATAAAAATTCATTAATTTCATTATTAGATAATACTGATATTGACTATTACAATAATCATATTTATTTAGATGGTAAAATAGTTGATAATGAAATAAGAAATAATGAAGTTAGTAAAAATGTTTCTAAAGTTGCTAAAATAAAAGAAATTAGAATAAAATTAGTAGAAATTCAAAGAAAAATAGCTAACAATAAAAGCGTAGTTATGGACGGAAGAGACATTGGAAGCTATGTCTTGCCAAATGCTGATTTCAAATTTTATGTAACTGCTTCAGTTGACGAAAGAAGCTATAGAAGATATAAAGAACTTATTTCTAAGAATGTTGAAATTTCTTTTGAGCAAGTTAAAGAAGAAATAAAGCAAAGAGACGAAATCGATAAAAACAGAGAATTCTCACCTCTAATTAAAAGTAAAGATGCCATTTTAATTGATACTACTAAAAGAACGGTTGAAGAATGTGTTAATGAAATACTAAATATCATAAAGAAAGGAATGTAAAATATGTCTTTTTATAACTTTGCAAAGAAGACATTATCGTTATTCATGAATACTTTCTTTAGAATTGAAGTTATTGGTAAACATAACTTTACTGAAGATAAATTAATAATTTGCTCCAACCATATAAGTATACTAGATCCTATTTTAATAGGTATAATATCTCCTAGAAAAATATATTTTATGGCTAAAAAAGAATTATTTAAAAATAAAATTCTAAATAAAATTATTACCAATTTAGGAGCATTTCCAGTTGACAGAGAAAAAGGAGATATTTCTGCAATAAAAAAGTCTTTAAAAGTATTAAACGAAGGTAATGTTTTAGGTATTTTTTTAGAAGGTACTAGAGTTAAAGATGAAAATATAGAG
Organism: Caloranaerobacter longqiensis; assembly: GCF_050286925.1. Classification (NCBI taxonomy): domain Bacteria; kingdom Bacillati; phylum Bacillota; class Tissierellia; order Tissierellales; family Thermohalobacteraceae; genus Caloranaerobacter; species Caloranaerobacter longqiensis. The sequence goes on along the minus strand of NZ_JBFWFX010000003.1, from coordinate 234,774 downwards.
AATGCAAAACCAGGAGTTGCTATGATTGCAATCAAAAGTAAGTGTAATGTATTGCCAATTTATATAGATGCTAATTACAAATTATTTTCAAAAATTAAAATCATTATAGGTGAACAGATTTCATTTGAAGAATTTTATGACCAAAAACTAAATATTGATGATTACAAAAAGATTAGTCAAAATATATTGAAAAGAATTTATGCATTAAAATAATCTGATAGGAGAGATATAATGGATTTACTGATTGCAAAAAACTCAGGTTTTTGTTTTGGAGTTGAAAAAGCAGTTAAAACCACATTAAATACATTAGATGAAAATAAATACAACGTTTTTTCATTAGGTCCAATTATACATAATGAACAAGTTATTAATCTACTTGAAAGCAAAGGCTTAAAAATAATTAATAATATTAAAGATGTTAACAAAGGTAAAGTAATAATTAGATCACATGGAGTTCCTTTAGATGTCTATTCATACGCAAAAAAAAATGGAATAGAATTAATTGATTGTACTTGTCCTTTTGTAAGAAAAGTCCAAAAAAAAGCAAATGAATTCTTTAATAATGGTTATACAATTGTTATAATTGGCAATCCAAATCATCCAGAAGTTATAGGAATTAATGGTTGGTGTAACAATCAAGCAATAATTGTAAATTCTGAAAATGATGTAAACAAAGTTCCTCTTAGTGATAAATTATGTATAGTATCTCAAACAACAATGACTTTAGAAAAATTTCAGAAACTATCTCAATTAGTACAAAAAAAAGGTAAATTAGTGAAAGTTTTTAATACTATATGTAACGCTACAAAATTAAGACAAGAATCTACAAAAGAAATTGCTAAAAAAGTAAATGCTATGATAGTCATAGGTGGTCATCATAGTTCTAATACCCTTAAATTAGCAGAAATAAGTAAAAAATACTGTCATAATGTATATCATATAGAAACTTTAGATGAGTTACCTATTGATGAACTTAAAAATTTCAAAATGATTGGAATTACTGCTGGGGCTTCAACTCCTAATTGGATTATTGAAGATATTGTAAATAATTTAAAAAACATCTCTAATAAAAATAAATTATAAAACTAATTATCTAACATAAAAATATTAGAACTCACATGTATAATTTTTTTTATAAAAGACAATAATATCTAATGAACCTCATTAATATCAAGACCCCCTTTACATTCAAATGTGGCATATTGCCACATTTTTTTTAATGTGATAGAATTAAATTACATTAACTAAATTTTTAAGTAAAGGGGATAAAAATGGATAAATATGAAATCTTTAAAAAAGATTTTTACAAAATAACTGGTATCGATTTAAATTGTTATAAAGAAAAGCAAATGAAGAGAAGACTTGTTTCTTTATTAAAAAGGAATAATTTTTCTGATTTTGATGATTATTTAATAGGCATTAAGAAAGATAGTAAACTTCTAAATGAACTTCTTAATTATCTCACTATAAATGTCTCAGAGTTTTTTAGAAATCCAGCTCAATGGCGTGTTTTAGAAAAAGATATTATACCAGAACTAATCAAAAATAATGGTAAAATAAAAGTTTGGAGTAGTGCTTGTTCTACAGGAGAAGAGCCTTATTCGTTAGTAATGCTATTAACCAAATTTTTCCCTATAAAAGAAATAAATATATTAGCCACAGATATTGATGAAGGTGCAATTCAAAAAGCAAAAATTGGGATTTACGACGAAAAAAGCTTAAAAAATGTACCAAATGAATATAAAAACAAATTTTTCACTAAAATTGGAAATACATATAAAATAGATGATAAAATTAAGCAATGTGTTAATTTTAAAAAGCTAAATCTATTAAGTGATAACTTTCCTAAAGGATTTCATTTGATTTTGTGTAGAAACGTTATGATTTATTTTACTGAAGAAGCTAAAGCAAAACTTTATAAAAAATTTTATGAAGCACTTACAGACGACGGTGTATTTTTTGTTGGCAATACTGAACATATAATTTTACCAGATAAATACAATTTCAAGCCAATAAAATCGTTTTTCTATAGTAAATTATAGCTCATTAGCACAACTAGAAGTTATATCTAGTTGTGCTTTTTATTTTAAACTTGTTATCTGATATTGTAATTTTAAGAAGGATTTACTTTAAAATTGAAGAATAAGACAATTATAATTTGTTAGGGGGAGTGGTGAATGATAGATACTAAAAGAAAATATTCTATTTCTGAAGTTTCAGAGATAACTGGATATCCTCAACATGTACTTAGATTTTATGAAAAAGAATTTAAATTAAATATTCCAAGAACTAAATCTAATCATAGGTATTACACATACAAAGAGATAGAAAAAATTAATTATATTAAAGAATTGCAAAACAAAGGTTTTACGAACAAGCAGATTAAACTAATTCTAAATTCTCCTAAAGAGCTTATCTCCAATAGCCATGATGAAATCGCAATTACATCAATAGCTTCCCAACAAAATGATATAAGCAACGTAAAAAACTTTATTGTTGAATTTCAAAATAATTTACTAAAAAAAGTCCAAGAAACTCTAAATCAAAATAATATTAATAATACAGAAATTTTAAAAGAACTTAAAACAGAAATTGAACAATTGAAACATGAGATTAAAAATAAAGAACGTGATATATTAATTTGTGAAAATGCTAAATTGAAAATGAAATTAAAAGAAAAGTCATATGAAGTTGCAGAATTAAAAGAAAAACTCAAACGTGAAAAAGAAGGCAATAAAGGTATTTTTAAAAAAATATTTAAGAGAAAATAAAATTTCTTATTTTGAATAATATATAGTAATTTGGTAGAATTATAATGTATGGGAACAATATTACGGCTATGGAGGATAAATATGAATATCGAAGAAATCAAGTTACAATTAGATAAAAATTCAGACCAACATTTATATATACAATTATATAGCAAAATAAAAAAATTAATTTTAAATGGTACTTTAAAACCTCATACAAAATTACCTCCTATAAGAAAATTAGCTAAAAAGTTAAATGTAAATAATATAACTATTGTTAACGCTTATAATTTACTCGAAAAAGAAAACCTAGTTTATAAAAAAGTTGGAAGTGGTACATTTGTTAACATAATAAATTATGATACTGGTATAGAAATTGACTACAAACAACATTTGCATACTTTAGATAAAACAAATATGAATCATTATATGCATAACTTTGAGAATGTCATCGACTTTTCAAATACAACTCCAACAAATGATCTTTTCCCTGTTGAAGATTTTAAATATGTTATTAACTTGGTTTTAGACAGAGATAAAGGGAATGCATTTAAATATCAAGAAAGCCAAGGATACTATCCTTTAAGAGAAACTATAAAAAACTATTTATCTAATTACATGATTAATTGTGATATTAGTAATATTCAAATTATTTCTGGAGCTCAACAGGGAATAGATATTCTTTCTAAAGCATTAATAGATTATGGAGATATAGTTTTTACGGAAAGTCCAACTTATACAGGAGCTATCGCTGCTTTTAAATCAAGAGCGGCTAAGATTATAGAAATTCCTATTAAAAAAGATGGTATTGATTTAACTTATTTAGAAGATAAACTTAAAAGTTTTAGACCTAAATTTATTTATGTTATGCCTAACTTTCAAAATCCAACAGGTTATACCTATTCTAAACTAAAAAAACTAAAGCTATTAGAATTAGCTAATAAATATGACACATTAGTAGTTGAAGACGATTACCTAAATGACCTTTCGTTTAATAATAAATATCCAGAGACATTAAAATCACTAGATGAAAATAATAGAGTTATTTATATTAAAAGTTTTTCTAAAATCTTTATGCCCGGACTAAGATTAGGTTTTATGATAATACCTATATCGATACAAAAAGAAATACTTGTAGCAAAACATATATCTGACATATCAACATCTGGTCTTATGCAAAGAGCTTTAGATTTATATATTAAAATGGGTTTATTTAAAAAACACATTAATGAAATTAATAAAATATACAAAAAAAGATTTGATATAATGGTTAAAAGTTTATCGAATTATATGCCTAAACAGGTTAGCTACTCTATACCTGAAGGTGGTTTGAATTTCTGGCTTTCATTACCACATGGTTATTTAAGTGATGAACTGCATGAGCTATGTTTTAAAAAAGGAATACTTATAACCCCTGGTTCAATATTTTATGCTAATAAAATCAAAAGTAATGCTTTTAGAATTAGTATTGCATCAGTTCATGAATCTGTAATAGAGGCTGGTATTTGTCAACTTTCTGGAATAATAAATGACCTACTTAATAAGTCAAATATTAATAAATACTATTTCGATCCTCTAACTCATCTATAATAAAATTTTATCTTTTGCAATATATATCAGACTGTCTTTTGCTTTTAAAATTGTATTTTTACTAGGATTTAAAAAAACTTTATTATCTCTATATATACCTATGAGAGTTGCTCCTTTGTTTAAAAACTCAATAGCAATCTTCTCATAGGTATTTCCTATATATTTTTTATCAACAATTATTTCATAAATCTCATTTCCATAAGAATTAGTAAGTAGCTCTTTTATAGCTCTGCTTACACCTCTATACAATGCACATCTCATCATGATTTTACTCTCAAATTGTGTACTAATTATAGTTTCATTAACATTAGTACGCTTAAAATGTATTAAGTTTTTTTGATCAATGACTTCTGATACTAAATGAATATTTGGATTAACTTTACTTACAGCTAAACATACTAGTACAGATCTAGCATCTATCATTTCACTATTTTCTAAACTCCTATCTGCTAGTACAATTGCAGATTTAGCATATTTAATATTAGCCCTTTCTAAAACATTATCTGTTGTAGGGTCTCCTTTTATATAATAAACATTATCGTTATCATATGGATTATGAGGAATATTAGCTACTAAAACAATTTTTTGTTTTTTATCCTCTCTCAATAACTCTTCAACAATAGATTTCGCTTGACAATTCCACCCAAAAATAACTATATGGTTACTAAAGTTAACATCCAATAATCCCATCCCCTTTTTTAGGTTCTTTTCTACAAATACAGAAGCTATTGATGCTGTAAAAAAACCAAAGAAACCAATACCCATAATCATCAAAAATATAGCTACTATACGACCAAGTTTAGTTGTCGGATAAATGTCTCCATAACCAACTGTTGTACTTGTTACAAATCCCCACCATAATGCATCCCATAGGGAATTAATATTTTGATTCTTATTATTTTCTATTAAATAAAATAAAACAGAATTAATCACTATAAAAAATATTACTAATAAAATTGCTTTATAAACTTTTGTTGTTTTAAGTGAAATATGAAGTTTTCTAATATATATAGTTAAATTCGTAATTTCTACCACCTCTTTAGCAAACTACTAGCTAACAGCTTGTTTTTAATCTTAAATCTTTCTTTGTATAATATTATTTCCTTAATATATTCAATAATGATGTAGAATTTGATTTTATTTAGTAATTATTTCTAGATATTTGTAGTAATTTATTGAATTTTTTACATTTCCCTGGCAATTTACAATACCCATAATATTCAATAGTATGTAAATATATTTAAAATAAATTTGTTATATATTTAAAAAAATAATTATAAGGAGGTTTATATATGAATAGCGATAAAATAGAATCAGTAAAATTACCTGAAGAATTAATAGAATTCAAAAAATTATATTTAAACAACAAAGATCCTATTAAAAGAAAAGTACTAAGTTTTTCTGAGATTTCTTATTTCATGAATAAAATTATTCCTCTACCAATAAATTCAAATAGCTATTACAAAGTTAGATATGAATCTTACAATAACGATGAATATCTACTTTTACTATTAGCTTATAACTATATTATTTATAAATTATTATTAAAAAAAGTAAATTTATACGAATTAAAAATTTCTATTGAAGATATTATTTTTACAACAAATTTTATAGATATATTTTTCCAATATAAAACACCAATCTTAGATAAAAATACTAATGTTGTTTGGATATTTCCAAAACAAAAGATAAAGGAATATATTTACAAATCAATTTATTTTAACAATTTTAATAATTATTATTACGAAGAGGAAACTCTTTTAAATCTCATATATATAATAGCAGGATTTGCTAAATATGAATATCAAAATATAGATGCCAAAATGATTAACGAAGTAAATCTATTAAACTATCCTACTTTAGTCTTTGCAAACATTAAACTTTATGAGAGAGGCATAATTAAAATCGTTGAAGAAAATGATAGAGTAGGTATTATATTAAATTTTAATTCTTCAATTAATCAAAATGTTATTTTCAGTAAAAATGAAAACTTGTTAAAAAAGAAGATATTACAAGTTATAAATAAAATAGAAGGTGTAAACTACAATATAAATGATTTTTTAGACTAAAAGTTAGTTTTATCATGTTTTGAATAATAACATAAGTATAATTGCATATTGAAAAAATATTTTAACGTTTTTATGAATATTGTGCAGTATTTTTTATATATATATGCATTTTTCTGAAAATAAACTTGACATAAAATTTTTATGGTGATATAATACAGTTAGAATACTAAAAAAGGGGGTTTGATAGATGAATAGAGGTACTACAAAAGATCTTAAATCATTGCAAACTAGTAGACTTAAAAAATGTGGTGCTATTACATGTATACACAACATTGACGGTTACTGCAATATGGAGAAATGTGAAATTTATGAAAGAACTTTAAGACAAGAATATTAAAATAAAAAAAAGAGGAAAGCTAACTAGCTTCCTCTAAGCAACACCTATTTGGTATTAATTTTTTTGTACTCAATAAGACCTTCATTTAAAATATTCATTGCCTTTTTCAAATCATTTTCATTTAAAACATATGATATTCTTATTTCATCTCTACCTAAACCTTCTGTTGCATAAAAACCTTCAGCAGGTGCTACCATAACTGTTTCATTATCTATATCAAAATCACTTAATAACCATTTAACAAAATCTTCTGCATTTTCTACTGGTAATTTAGCAATCACATAAAAAGCTCCATGTGGCTTTCTACATATTACACCTTCCATTTTAGATAATGCTTCATATACAACATCTCTTCTTTTTCTATATTCTTCAACAACCTTTTGGAAATAGTCATTAGGTATATTGGCTAACTCAGATGCACCTATTTGCTCTATTGTCGCAACACAAAGTCTACTTTGACATAGTTTTAAAACCTGTTTAATTAATTCTTTATTCTTACTTGCAATTGAGCCTATTCTTGCACCGCAAGCACTATATCTTTTTGATATGCTATCTATTATAACTACTCTATCTTTAATATCGTCTAAGTGTGCAAAACTTATATATTTAAAATCATCATATACAAATTCTCTATAAACTTCATCAGCTATAATGAATAAATCGTTTTCCTTCGCTATATTACTAATCATATTTACTTCTTCTGGAGTATAAATAACTCCTGTCGGATTACCAGGATTAGATAGTAAAATAGCCTTAGTCCTATCTGTAATCAAACTTACTATTACTTCTTTATTAGGCAAATGGAAACCATCCTCTGCTCTTGTTGTTATTGGAATTACCTTAACCCCTGCTGAATTACCAAATCCATTATAATTTGTGTAAAATGGTTCTGGAACTAATATTTCATCTCCATAATCACAAATTGCTAATAAAGCAAATAATAATGCTTCACTACCACCATTTGTAATAAGGATCTCATCTTCTTCAAAATGGATATCATAATTTTTATAATAATTAATAAAACTTTTAATTAACTCAGGTATCCCACGTGAATTAGTATAAGCCAATACTTTTTGATCAAAGTTTTTAATAGCTTTAAAAAAACAATCAGGAGTTTCAATATCAGGCTGTCCAATGTTTAAATGATAAACTTTTTTACCTTTTCTTTTGGCTTCCTCAGCTATAGGAACTAATTTTCTAATTGGTGATTCTTGCATTGATAAGATTCTTTTAGAAAATTTCATAACAATACCCCCTTAAATAGATTGTTTGAAAACCTTTTCCTGATATTTAAAAAATATATACTAATACTATTATTATAATAACATAAAAAACTCTTTAAATAAAAGATTATCAGAAATGAATATCAAAATTTTCAATGTATTATGATATAGCAAATAATTCTTAAAAATTAATAACTCTTCTATTTTCCAAAATTATTTGTTATAATATTTTTTAATTATAGGGATTATATAACTAGCAGTAATTAAGAGGAGGAATCTTATATTGAATAAGGTAAACAATCTACAGAAAAAAAAATACTATATAGAAACTTGGGGTTGTCAAATGAATGAACACGATTCTGAAAAGATGGCTGGAATTTTAGAAAACATTGGCTATATTGAGACTAATACACCTAAAGAAGCAGACTTAATCATTTTTAATACATGCCTTGTAAGAGAAAATGCAGAACTTAAGGTTTATGGTAATCTTGGTCATTTAAAAACACTAAAAAATAAAAAACCTGAAATGTTGATTGCAGTTTGCGGATGTATGATGCAAAAAAAGGAGATAAGAGATTTAATTAAAGAAAAATACAGTCATGTAGATATAGTATTTGGCACTCACAATATACACAAACTACCAGAATTAATTGCTAATGCAAGACAAAATTCTAGAATGATAATAGACGTTTGGGAAGATTCAGGAAACATAATAGAAGGATTACCAGCTAAAAGGAAATATGGTTTTAAAGCTTTCGTTAATGTTATGCATGGTTGTAATAACTTTTGTACTTACTGTATTGTTCCATATACGAGAGGTCGAGAAAAAAGTAGACTTCCAGAAGATATTTTAAAAGAAATTAATGAACTTGCAGCACAAGGCTGTAAAGAAGTAACTTTATTAGGTCAAAATGTAAATTCTTATGGTAAAACTTTAGATAAAAAAGTGAGTTTCGCGCAATTATTAAGAATGGTTAATGAAGTAGAAGGTATAGAAAGAATCAGATTTACTACATCTCATCCTAAAGATCTTTCTGATGAGTTAATACTAGCTATTAAAGAATGTGATAAAGTTTGTGAGCATATACATTTACCATTTCAAGCAGGAAGTAATAAAATATTAAAAGCTATGAATAGAAAATACACAAAAGAACATTATCTAAATTTAATCGAGAAAATCAAAAAAGAAATACCTGATATTGCTATAACAACAGATATAATTGTAGGTTTCCCTGGAGAAACAGAAGAAGACTTCGAAGAAACTTTAGATGTAGTTAGAAAAGTAAAATTTGATTCGGCTTTTACATTTCTTTATTCAATAAGAAAAGGTACCCCAGCAGCAGAAATGAAAAATCAAGTTCCTGAAGATATTAAACATAAAAGATTCCAAAAACTACTAGATACTATTTATCCTATAAGTTTAGAAATTAATCAAAAGCTTAAAGATAAAGTAGTTGAAGTCTTAGTTGAAGAAATAAGTAAAACTGATAAAACTAAAGTAACAGGAAGGACTAGGACAAACAAAGTTGTTCATTTCCCAGGGGACAAAACTCTAATAGGTAAATTAGTTAAAGTTAAAATTACAAATCCTAAGACTTGGACTTTAGAAGGCGAATTAATAAACTAATAAGTATTCTTATCAATAGGCTAGGGCTTACCTTAGCCTATTTAAATTCCAAACCATTAAATATGTTATAATATACCTGTATATATAAATTGGAGGGAAATGATTTGAAAAATTTAACACCAATGATGCAACAATACTTAAATATAAAAGAAAAATATAAAGATGCAATTTTATTTTTCAGACTTGGTGACTTTTATGAAATGTTCTTTGACGATGCAATTCTAGCCTCTAAAGAACTAGAAATCGCATTAACAGGTAGAGACTGTGGTAATAAAGAAAGAGCTCCTATGTGCGGAGTACCGTTTCATTCTGCTGATACTTATATAGCTAAATTGGTTAAAAAAGGTTATAAAGTAGCTATATGTGAACAAATAGAGGACCCGTCAAAATCGAAGGGGATTGTCAAAAGAGATGTAGTTAGAATAATTACACCTGGTACTATAACAGATACAAAAATTCTAGATGACAAAAATAATAATTATCTTTGTAGTATATACATGGACACATCCGGGATAGGAATTTCATATGTTGATGTTACTACAGGTGAATTATATACAACTGAAATTAAAGGTAATGAAAAACTATTAATTAATACATTATTTGATGAATTAGCTAAAATTCGTCCTACTGAAATAATATTAAATGATTACTTATATAATAAAAAAGATATTGTAAAAATATTTGAAAATAAATTTAATTCAATTACTAACCTCTATAGTAATTGGACTTACAAATATGATGACGCTAAAGAAGTAATTTTAAATCAAATGTCAGTTTTATCTTTAGATGGATATGGATTAAATAAAAAAGTGTATTCCGTACTATCATTAGGTTCTCTTATTAATTATTTAAATGAAACACAAAAAATATCACTAAAACATTTAAATCATGTTACTTTTTATACGATAGACAATTTTATGATGCTAGATATCAATACACGTATAAACCTAGAACTTACTGAAACAATAAGAGGGAAAAATAAAAAGGGTTCTTTATTCGGTTTACTCGATTGTACATCAACAGCAATGGGCGGTAGAATGTTAAAAAGATGGATAGAAGAGCCTCTAATAAACATTAAAGATATTAAAAAGAGATTAGATGCTGTAGATTATCTATTTAATAATTTTTTAATTGTGGACGAAATAAAAGAACTTCTAAAAAATGTATACGATATCGAGAGAATAATAGGTAAAATTGTATATGGAACTTGTAACGCTAGAGATTTAATCTCTCTAAAAAAATCCATATCAGTTCTTCCAACTATTAAAAAAATATTACAGGAAACATCTTCAGACTTACTTTTATCTTTAGGTAAAGAATTAGATACTTTAAGAGATGTATATGAACTCATAGAGAATGCAATTATTGATGAGCCTCCTATATCTGTTAAAGAAGGTAATATTATTAAAAGTGAATATAGTAAAGAGTTGTTTGAACTTAGAGAAGCAGCTACTAAAGGAAAGGAATGGATATATAAATTAGAACAGAACGAAAGAGAAAGAACTGGAATCAAATCATTAAAAATAGGATATAATAAAGTTTTTGGATATTATATAGAAATAACAAAGTCAAATTTAAAATATGTTCCTAATGAATATATTAGAAAGCAGACACTCGCTAATTCGGAAAGATATGTTACTCCTGAATTAAAAGAAATGGAAGCTAAAATACTTGGTGCCGAAGACAAAATAATAAAATTAGAATATGATATCTTTTTAAGTATCAGAGAAACAATTAAAAATCAAATAAAAAGAATACAAGAAAGTGCCAGAATAATAGCAATATTAGATGTTCTCTGTGCATTCGCAATAACTGCATATAAAAATAATTATGTAAAACCAAAACTCAATTTAGACGGAATAATTCAAATTAAAAATGGTAGACATCCAGTAGTAGAAAAAACTATAGGAGAAAATTTATTTATACCAAATGATACTTATCTTGATAATGGTAAAAATAGAATTGCCATAATAACAGGACCTAATATGGCTGGTAAATCTACATATATGAGACAGGTAGCGCTTATTACTTTAATGGCGCATATAGGTTCTTTTGTACCAGCTGATGATGCAAATATAGGAATAGTTGATAGAATATTCACTAGAGTAGGTGCATCTGATAACTTATCTCAAGGGCAAAGTACTTTTATGGTTGAAATGAGTGAAGTAGCAAATATACTCAATAATGGGACTGCAAATAGCTTAATAATTTTAGATGAGATAGGTAGAGGTACTAGTACTTTTGATGGTTTAAGTATTGCATGGGCAGTAATTGAATATATTAGTGATAAAATAGGAGCTAAAACTCTTTTCGCAACTCACTACCATGAACTTAGTGAATTAGAAGGTAAAATAGAAGGAGTGAATAATTTTCGTATATTAGTTAAAGAAAAAGGTGATGACATTATCTTCCTTAGAAAAATAGGTAAAGGAAGTGCAGATAAAAGCTACGGTATACAAGTAGCCAAACTAGCTGGTGTACCTATAGAAGTAATTAAAAGAGCAAAAGAAATCTTACACAAATTGGAAGAAACAGATATTAATAATACTGCATTAATAACTGATGAAAATACAAATGTATGTGATGTTAAAGAAGTAAATGAATACCAACTAGATATTTTCAACTTAAAATATAATAATTTTATTGATAGAATAAAATCTATAGATATAATGAAAGTAACTCCTCTTGATGCAATAAATATTTTATACGAAATTGTAAAAGAGGCAAACGAATTATAGGAGCGATTTGAATGAGTAAAATAAAAGTTTTAGATGATACTACTATTAATAAAATAGCCGCTGGTGAAATTATTGAAAGACCTGCATCAGTTGTAAAAGAACTTGTAGAGAATTCGATTGATGCAGGTGCAACCTCTATTACTATAGAAATAAAAGGTTACGGAAAAGATTACATTAGAGTTACAGACAATGGAACAGGTATTGAAGGTGATGATTTAGAAATAGCTTTCATGAGACATACTACTAGTAAAATTAATAAAATAGAGGACCTAGAAAAAATTAAATCATTAGGTTTTAGAGGTGAGGCATTAGCAAGCATTTCAGCAGTATCTCAAGTCAAAGTTATAACAAAGACTGATAATAATCTCATAGGTAATCAAATAATATTGCATGGAGGTAAAGTAATTAATAAAGAAGAAGTTGGTTGTCCTAAAGGAACAACTATAATTGTAACTAACTTATTTTATAATACCCCTGTAAGAGCAAAATTCTTAAAAAGCGAATCTAAAGAAACTTTAAAAATAAACGACACTATATACAAACTTGCATTAAGTAATCCAAACATCTCATTTAAATACATTAAAGATAATAAAGTTATATTTAAAACACGAGGTAATGGTGATGAGGAAGATGTAATTTACAATTTGTTTGGTAGAAATTTTTTAAATTCCTTGACTAAAATAAACTATAAAAACGATAATTTTCTCATAAAAGGTTTTATTTCAGAACCTTCATTTACTAGAGGTAATAGATCACATCAATATTTTTTTGTAAATAATAGATATATAAAGAGTAATTTACTATCAAAAACTATAGAATCAGCTTATGGGACTCTATTACCTTCAAATAGATTTCCTGTTATAATACTTTATTTATTTATACCTCCATACGAAATTGATGTTAATATACATCCAACTAAAACTGAAGTTAGATTTAGAAATGAAAAAGAAATATGCAATACTATATATGATGTAGTCAAAAACTTTTTAAAAAAAGAAGATATTATCCCACAAATGAACATTACCAATAAAAATAATGTTCAAGAAACGCAAATAAATTTCATCGATAACCTAAGTACAAAAAATAATTATAATAAAGCATTAAGCAACTTTTTAGTAGAAAAAAATAGTAAAATCAATTACGAAAAACCGATTGATAATGAAATAAAAAAAGATTTTAATATATCAAATAATGATGAAGTTTACGAAAATAGACAAGTTATAACTAACACTTTAATAAAAGAGGATAAAGAAGATCCTGTGGAAAATGAACAAAAGTTTTCTATAGATAATATACAAATTATTGGAACATTATTTTCAACATATATTCTGGCAGAAGATAAATTAAATGCTGTATTGTATATAATAGACCAACATGCAGCACATGAAAGAATCATGTTTGAAAAACTAAAAAAACAATTTAAAAATCAAATTGTCATTTCTCAACAAATGCTTGTACCTGAAATAATTAATCTTACTTTTAATGAATATAAAAAAGTAGAGTTAAATTTAGAAATATTTAATAAGTTAGGTTTTACTATAGAACCATTCGGGAAATATTCTATTGTATTAAGAAGTGTACCGGTTATATTCAATAGACCTAATGCTAAGGAATTGTTTTTAGATATACTAGATAATCTTGAGAATTTTGATAGCAAGCTAGAAAGTAATTATGATTTAAGATTAGAAAAAATAATGAAATTAGCCTGCACGAGTTCTATCAAAGCTGGTGACAAAATTGATGAATTAGAAATATCTAGCTTAATAAAAGAACTCTTTAAAACAGAAAATCCTTATACTTGTCCTCATGGTAGACCAACAATTATTAAATTAACACAATCTGAATTAGAAAAGAAATTTAAAAGAACATAGAAGGTGAAAAAATATGAATTCACAAAAGAAACCACTTTTTGTATTAATTGGCCCTACAGCTGTAGGAAAAACAGAAATATCTATTGAATTAGCACATAAACTAAATGGGGAAATTATTTCAGCCGATTCAATGCAAATATATAAATACATGGATATAGGGACTGCAAAAATTACTGAAGAAGAAAAAAGAGGAATCAATCACTACCTTATAGATGAAATATATCCAGATCAAAAGTTTTCAGTATCGGATTTTAAAAAATTAGCAGAAAAATATATAAATGAAATATTAAATAAAGGCAAATTACCTATTGTAGTAGGAGGGACTGGTCTTTATATTAACTCTTTAGTATATGAATTAGATTTTACTAATGCCGTTTCTAACCCAAAATTTCGCAACGAAATGATGAACAAAGTAAAAACATTTGGCAATAAATATATTCATGATGAATTAAAAAAAGTCGATCCGATATCAGCAGAAAGAATACATATAAATGATACAAAAAGAATTATTCGAGCACTTGAAATATACCATGAAACAGGCAAACCAATGTCCCACTATTATAAAGATTTTAGAAAGCCAAATTCTAAATACAATATTGCAATGGTTGGACTAACTATAGATAGAGCAAATTTATATAATAGAATAAATCGTAGGGTAGATAAAATGATTGAATTAGGATTAATAAATGAAGTTAAAAACTTATTAAAAATGGGCTACTCTAGTGAGTTAACCTCTATGCAGGGGTTAGGGTATAAAGAAATTATTGCTTACTTAAAAGGAGAATGTACTCTAGAGGAAGCAATAAATATATTAAAAAGAGATACTCGAAGATTTGCTAAAAGACAATTAACATGGTTCAGAAGAGATGATAGAATTCATTGGGTAAATCTTGAAAAATTTAATGATAAAAAAGAAGTTGTAAACTATATAGTTAACTATGTTAGAAGTGTATTAAATTTTTAAATATTAAATTAAATATCATAATGGAGGGATTTAAATGAAGAATAACATTAATTTACAAGATGCTTTTATTAATAAAGCTAGAAAAGAAAATATAAGTATAACTATTTACTTAATTAATGGTTATAAATTTAAGGGTACAGTAAAAGGTTTTGACAATTATACTATCGTTCTAGAAAGTGAAGGAAAACAACATTTAATCTACAAACATGCTATATCAACAATTTCGCCTAATTCAACAATGAACTTTTTGACAAGAAATACAACTCAAAATAATCAAAATGATCCAGTAAATAATGAAAATATAACAGAATAATTCAATATGTTAAAAGCTTTTAAGAATTAATTCTTAAAAGCTTTTAACATTTTATTGACTTAATTCATAAAATAGTAATAGCAACTATTTCGAGGTGAATTTATGAATTTTAAACTTTATCAATATAGAAAAACTAACTTTTATACAACTTTTGACCTTTTTTTAAATAAAAAAAAGAATGTAAAAAAAGAACTTTGTAGATCAGATGCTAATTTAAATGATATATTAACTGAACTTAATAGTTTAATAGGTTTAGATAATGTAAAAAAATTAGTCAAAGAAATAATAGCTTTTGTTGAAATTCAAGAAAAAAGGAAAACAGAAAATTTATTAACTGAACCTATAGTATTACATATGGTATTTAGAGGTAATCCAGGTACAGGGAAAACTACTGTAGCTAGATTGCTAGGAAAGATATTCAAAGAAATAGGTATTTTAGAAAGAGGACACTTAATCGAAGTAGACAGAGCCGATTTAGTAGGAGAATATATTGGGCATACAGCAGTTAAAGTAAAAGAACAGATTAAAAGGTCTTTAGGTGGCATACTTTTTATTGATGAAGCCTATTCTTTAGCTAGAGGTGGAGAAAAAGATTTTGGTAAAGAGGCAATAGATACTCTTGTAAAAGCTATGGAAGATTATAAAGATAATTTTGTATTAATATTAGCTGGATATAAAGACGAAATGGATTATTTCTTAAAAACTAATCCTGGGCTTAAGTCTAGATTTCCCATTTATGTTGATTTTAAGGATTATTCTATAAGAGAACTTATTTTAATAGCTAAAAAAATAGCATCAGATAGACAATATCAGTTTTCTAATAAAGCAATTTTAAAAATAGAACATATTTTAAGAAAGAAAGCGTATAATAATGGCAATGCTAGATATGTCAGAAACATTATAGAAAGAGCTATTAGAAGGCAAGCCGTAAGACTAAAAAATAAACATAAAGTGACAAAATACGATTTATTAACTATATTAGAAGAAGATATAGTTGAAGATGATTTGTATTAAGATTGAAAAAGAAAACAACATTATGTTAAAATACAAAAGATAATAAATTTATTGAGGTGATCGTGTGGATAAGGCTACAGTAAATATTTTATGTAAACATTTTAATGTTGAGAAAAAAATTATTGATTTAGTTCTAGCAAATGAAAGAGAACTAAAAGAAAAGTTTAACCAAATTGATGAAATTAAAGAGTATAATCAGTATAAAGTCATTATTGCAATGCAAAAAGCAAAGTTAAATTCTACTCATTTTAATTGGACAACCGGTTATGGTTATGATGACATTGGTAGAGAAAAGGTAGAAGAAATTTATTCTTATGTTTTTAACACAGAGGATGCATTAGTTAGACCAACTATCGTGTCAGGTACACACGCTTTATCTCTAACTTTATCTGGTATATTAAGGCCTGGAGATGAAATATTATCAATAACAGGTAAACCCTATGATACATTACAAAAAGTTATAGGTATTAAAGGGAAAAGTAAAGGAGCTTTATCTGAATTTGGAATTACTTATAATGAAGTAGATTTAGATGAAAATGGGGATATCAAGATTAGTGATGTTCTTAATTCTATAACCTCTAAAACTAAACTCTTACTTATTCAAAGATCTACTGGATATAGTACTCGTAAAGCCATAACAATAGAGCAAATAAAAACTGCGATAGAAAATATAAAAAAAATATATCCAAATGTTATATGTATGGTTGATAATTGTTATGGTGAGTTTATCGAAAAATTAGAACCTACTGATGTTGGTGCTGATATAGTAGCAGGTAGTTTAATAAAAAATCCAGGAGGGGGATTAGCACTAACTGGAGGTTATATAGTTGGTAAAAAAGAATTAATAGAAATGATAGCAAACAGAAGTACAGCTCCAGGCATAGGTAAAGATTGTGGATTGACATTTGGTACGACGAGAATTACTTTACAAGGTTTGTTCTTAGCTCCTCATATAGTAGCAGAAGCACTAAAAGGCTCATTATTAGCTGCATCAGTATTTAAAAAATTGGGCTTTAAAGTTGTACCAGATGTAGATGACCCTAGAAGTGATATAATACAAGGAATTGAACTTAAGAGTAAAGATAATGTAGTTAAATTCTGTCAAGCTATACAAAGTGCATCTCCAGTTGATTCTTATGTTTTACCACAACCCTGGAATATGCCAGGATATGACGATGAAGTTATTATGGCAGCAGGTGCTTTTGTGCAAGGTTCATCTATTGAATTAAGTGCAGATGCACCTATTAGAGAACCTTATATGGCATATTTACAAGGTGGTTTAACATATGAACATTGTAAATTGGGCATAATAGTTGCTTTAAATAGTTTATATAATAATAATTTATTACAAATCAAATAACAAAGTCTTCGATATTAAAATAATTTATAAAAAAGGAGATTTTAATCCATAAATGAATAAAATAAGCTGGATATCCAGCTTATTTTATTTTTCTAAATACACCTATAACTTTTCCAAGTATTTTAACATCATTCACAATAATTGGCTCAAGATGTTGATTTTCTGGCTGTAATCTTATATGATCAGCTTCTTTAAAAAATCTCTTTATAGTCGCTTCATCTCCAATAAGTGCAACAATAATATCGCCATTATTTGCATAATTTTGTTGACGTACTATTACATAATCCCCATCTAAAATACCCGCTTCTATCATACTTTCTCCTTTAACAGATAATATAAAAACCTTATCACTCTGAATAAAATCTAATGGTAGAGGAAACATATCTTCAATATTCTGTACTGCAAGTATAGGTTCACCAGCAGTAACTTTGCCAACAACAGGCACTTCAACGATTTCCTTTTTTGAATAATAGTTATAAATATTATCTTTATCTAAAATTTCAATCGCTCGTGGCTTAGTAGGATCTCGCCTAATATATCCTTTTTTTTCTAATTTTGATAAATGCCCATGAACAGTAGAAGTAGACTTAAGTCCAACAGCCTTACAAATTTCTCTTACAGAGGGCGGATATCCCTTAACTTGTATTTCTTTCTTTATAAATTCTAGTATTTCAAGTTGCTTAAAAGATAAATCCTCGTACATTTTTAGCCCCCTAACAGTTGAATTTTGCTTTATTATACCATACCATACAAAAAAAATCAAACATTCGTTCGAAAAAAAACTTGACCAAGAACAAATGTTCTTCTATAATATAGATAGAACATATATTCGGTACGAGGTGGTATAAAAAATGAAAGTTAGAATAGTAAATAAAACCAGATTTATTACATTTCTTGTTATATCTATTACTTTAATATTAATTTTTATTAGTGCTTTATTCAGAATAGGGAAGGTTTATAGTGTTACATATACACAGTACATCAATGTTGAAGTTAAAGCAGGAGATACTTTATGGGATATAGCTAGAAAAAACAATAGTAACAAAGAAGATATTAGAAAGTTAGTTTATAAAATAATGGAATTAAATGATTTGGACACAGCTAAAATTAAACCAGGCGATATAATAAAAGTACCTATTTACTCTAAGAAAGGTAACCTAGATTAGGTTACCTTTCTTTAATCTTAGATAATGGATTGCTTTTAACAGCTTTCCTTAACCTATCATCATCTAAATGTGTATAAATTTGAGTAGTAGAAACGGTAGAGTGACCTAAAATTTGTTGTAGAGCCCTAATATCTACATTGCCATACTTATACATTAAAGTAGCAGCTGTATGTCTGAGTTTATGTGTTGAATACTTATCAGGGTCTAATCCTGCTAACTTAATATATTTTTTAACAATATACTGAACTGTCTTGTTACTAATTCTATTTTTTCTTTTACTTATAAACAAAGCCTTTTCATCTTTAAGACCTTCTTTTGGTCTGACTTTCAAATAATTATTAATCGCCTCTAAACATGCCTCATTTAAATATATAGTTCTTTCTTTATTTCCTTTACCAATAACAGTTAGTGTATCTCCTTTGATTTTATCTATATCAATACTAACTAATTCTGATAATCTAAGCCCACAATTTAGAAAAAGGGTTATAATAGCATAATCTCGTTCTTTAAATTGACCGTCTATTGCTTTTAATAAATCTTGTGCTTCATTTAATGTTAAGTAAACAGGGTGTCTAGAATCAGTCTTAGGTGATTCTAATTCTATAGCAGGGTTTTCGTCAATTAATTTAGCTTTAGTATGCAAATATTTAAAGAAAGATTTTAAGCTAGCAACTTTACGAGCTTTTGCATAATTACTATTATTTCTATTTTTATCCACATATGATATGTAAGCATGTAAATCTTGAAGATTGACTTTTCGGAGTAGGGTTATATCAATGTCATCAATATCAATTGTGTTTAAAGGTGTATTTTTATCAACAATTCTATATCTTATTTTTAAAAATCTAAAAAAAGTTCTTAAATCATAAAAATATTCTTTAACAGTATTTTGTGATTTACCTTTAATTGTTTCGATGTAATTTAAAAAATCTTCCAAAATTATAGGCATATCGTCCATATTTTTCATCTCCTTATTATACAAAATGTATATTTTGTATAATTAATTCTATAAATATTATAAAACTCCTGCTAAAAAAGCATATATTTTTTAATACGAGTGTTATTTTCATAAATAATTTACTTCAGCAAACTAAAAAAACCCCATTAAGGGGTTTTAAATTTTTAAACATTTAATTCTACATTCATACCTAAAACATCTTTATGTTTATTCAAAATCGGGTCAATATATTCTTCAATAAATTCTACCACTTGTTCTGGAGCTCTTCCAATAAATTTCTTAGGATCTAAAATATCAAGTATTTCTTCTTTAGTTAAGTTTATTTTATCACAATTAATAATTCTATCTATAAGGTCATTTTTTCCACCTTGTTCTTTAACCACTTTGCTCGCTTCCATAGAAAGTTGTCTAATTACTTCGTGTAACTCTTGTCTATCTCCACCTTTTTTCACTGCCATCATAATAATATTTTCTGTTGCCATAAATGGCAATTCACTCTCAATATGACTTTTTATAACTTCTTCATACACTACCAAACCATCAAATATATTTATAGCAATTTCCAATATGGCATCGCACGCTAAAAATGATTGAGGTATAATTAAACGTCTATTAGCCGAATCATCTAAAGTTCTTTCAAACCACTGTGTCGAAGCAGTCATTGCAGCACTACTTAGATTTGAAATTATATATCTAGCTAATGAAGCTATTCTTTCACTTCTCATCGGATTTCTCTTATATGCCATTGCTGAAGAGCCTATTTGCTTTTCTTCAAACGGTTCTTCTATTTCTTTTAAATGTTGAAGTAATCTTATATCATTTGTTATCTTATGAAGCGTTTGAGCTATCCCACTTAATACAGATAATACTTCAAAATCAATTTTTCTCGAATATGTTTGTCCTGTTACTGGATAAGTACTATCAAAACCTAATTTATTCGCAACTAGTTTATCTAGTTTTTTAACTTTCTCATGATCATTGTCAAATAGTTTTAAGTAGCTAGCTTGTGTACCAGTTGTACCTTTAGCTCCTCTTAGTTTAATGTTGTTTATTTTGTACTCCAAGTTTTCATAATCCAAATATAAATCATGCAACCATAGTGCAGCTCTTTTACCAATAGTTGTCAATTGTGCAGGTTGAAAATGTGTAAAACCTAATGTTGGTACATCTTTATACTTTAAAGCGAATTTTTTTAATTTATCCATTAGATTTACAAGCTTTACTCTAATTAAATTCATAGCTTTATACATCAGAATCAAATCAGTATTATCTCCTACAAAAGCACTAGTAGCTCCTAAATGTATTATTGGTTTAGCTTTTGGGCATTGAGCACCATAAGTGTGTACATGCGCCATAACATCGTGTCTAAATTCTTTTTCTTTCTCTCTTGCTAATTCAAAATCAATTTTTTCTTTGTTTCTTTTCATTTCATCTAATTGTTCTTCACTTATATTTAAACCTAATTCTTTTTGTGCTTCAGCTAAAGCTATCCATAACTCTCTCCAAAGCCTGTATTTCATTATAGGAGAAAAAATATGTGCCATTTCCTTGCTTGCATACCTTGTTATTAGCGGGTTTTCATATTTATCCTTCATTGTTCCAGCTCCTCTCTTCTATTTTAACAAGGTTTCAATTCTGTCTAAACCTTCTATGATATTTTCCATAGAAGTTGCATATGACAATCTTACATAATCATCTGCACCAAAAGCAATACCTGGCACAACAGCAACTTTCGCATCATCCAATAATAAATTGGCAAAATCTATTGAATTGTTAATTTTTCGACCTCTAATTTCTTTACCTTTAATTTGAGCAATATTAGCCATAACATAAAAAGCGCCTGAAGGTTTCTTACAAGTTAATCCATTAATTGCATTTATTCTTTCAACCATGTAATTTCTTCTTTCTTCAAACTTACTTCTCATATATTCAATAGCTTTTTGATCACCTTTTAAACCTTCCAAACTAGCATATTGAGATATAGTACAAGGATTTGAAGTCGTATGGCTCTGAATCTTCGTTATAGCTTTAATAATCTCTACATGAGCAGCTGCAAATCCTATTCTCCATCCAGTCATCGCGTATGCTTTTGACATACCATTAATTACAATAGTTAAATCTTTAATTTTTTTATTAAGCGAAGCTATGCTTATATGTTTTTCCCCATCATAAATTAATTTCTCATAAATTTCATCAGATATTACAAAAATATTATTTTCAATTGCTATTTCTGCTATTCATTCTAACTCTTCTCTATCGTAAACAGCTCCTGTTGGATTACTAGGTGAGTTTATAATTATGGCTTTCGTCTTATTTGTTATCGATTTTTTTAGCTCTTCTACATTATATTTAAAACCTTCTTCCTCTTTAGTTTCTACTAGTATAGGATTACCGCCTGCCAATTTAACCATTTCAGGATAACTTACCCAATAAGGCACAGGTATTATCACTTCATCTCCTTGATTAAGAATAGCAGTTAAAACGTTAAATATTGAATGCTTAGCTCCATTTGATACAACTATATTTTGAGGAGTATATTCTATATTATTATCTTTTTTTAATTTCTGACAAATAGCTTCCCTTAACTCCAAAATACCAGCCGCAGCGGTATATCGAGTATTCCCTGCCTTAATTGTTTTAATACCAGCCTCTTGTATGTTTTTAGGTGTATCAAAATCAGGCTCACCAGCACCAAAACTTATAACTTCTATACCTTTTTCTTGCATTTCTTTCGCCTTAGCTGTTATTTCCAATGTTACAGATGGTGATATATTTAAAGATTTTTCCGATAGTTTAAAATTCATACCTTTTACCCCTCCATAAATAATTTATATCAAACAATAAGGGTTCTTCTACATTTTTAATTTAATATCCTTCATTCTTTCAAAATATTAATAAAAATTAATACTATCTATTATATATATCTGCTAATATACATTTAATAATATCCAAAGAATCCATAAAAATACTCTCATACAATAGTTTTATTCTTTTGTAATGTTCAAATCCTTCGTCTGTAATCCTATATTTTCTTATAGACCTTTTATCTGGCTCTATCCACCAACCTGTAATATAACCATTTTCCTCTAGCTCTCTTAATAGAGGATATACCATACCAGGGCTTGGTTCCCATTTGAAATTTAATCTGCGTTTTATTTCTTCGATTATTTCATTACCATAATAACTTTTCTCTCTTAATAAATGTAGTATATACAACTTCACAAAAGATGTAGTACTTATCTTTGAAGGAAACTGTCTATTTCTTTGCCCTCTCATTTTAATCGCTCCTTAAAAGATTATAATTATCAAATAAAAAACCTGCAATAATGCAGGTTTTTCCAAACTTATCTAGGTTGTACAATTAATTTAATTGCTGTTCTCTCTTCCCCATCAATCTCAATGTCAGTAAATGCCGGTATACATACTAAGTCTATACCACTAGGAGCAACAAATCCTCTAGCTATTGCTACCGCTTTAACTGCCTGATTAAGCGCCCCAGCACCTATAGCTTGAATTTCTGCAGAACCTTTTTCGCGTAATACACCTGCTAATGCTCCTGCAACAGAATTTGGATTTGACTTTGCTGATACTTTTAATACATCCATTCATAAAGCCCCCTTTTGTATTTATAATTTATAAACTTATCATTACACTACAATACACTTATTCTACAAATAACAAAAAAATCCTCTTTTTCCAAAGGAAAAATTTAAATTTTTTGATTTATTTGAAATGATATACTATAAAATAAAGAGAAGATATATCTTCTCTTTATTTTGCATATTCAATAGCTCGCGTTTCTCTAATTACATTAACCTTAATTTGTCCTGGATACTCTAATTCACTTTCAATTCTCTTAACAATTTCTCTGGCAATAAGTACTATATCATTATCAAATACCTCTTCTGGTTTTACCATAACACGTATTTCTCTACCAGCCTGTATTGCATATGACTTTTCAACACCTTCAAAAGAATTTGCAATTTCTTCTAACTTCTCTAATCTTTTAATATATGCTTCTAAGGTTTCTCTTCTCGCTCCTGGTCTAGCTGCTGAAATAGCATCTGCCGCTTGAACCAATACGGCTTCTATTGTTTGCGGTTCTATATCACCGTGATGTGCTGCTATTGCATGTACTATTTCTTTAGACTCCCTGTATTTTCTTGCTAAATCTGCACCTATAGTAACATGAGGGCCTTCCATCTCATGGTCAACCGCTTTTCCTATATCATGCAATAAACCTGCTCGTTTTGCTATTTTTACATCCGCACCTAGTTCAGCTGCCATAAGCCCTGCTAAATGCGATACTTCTATAGAATGCTTTAATACATTCTGACCATAGCTTGTTCTAAATTTTAGCCTACCTAGAAGCCTTATTAATTCTGAATGTAAACCATGTACTCCACAATCAAAAGCTGCTTGTTCACCTTCTTCACGTATATGAGCTTCTACTTCCCTTTTTGCTTTTTCGACCATTTCTTCTATTCTAGCTGGGTGTATTCTACCATCAACTATCAGCTTTTCAAGTGCTATTCTAGCAATTTCTCTTCTAATCGGATCAAATCCTGAAAGTATAACAGCTTCCGGTGTATCATCTATTATAAGATCAATTCCTGTTAAAGTCTCTAAAGTTCTAATATTTCTACCTTCTCTTCCTATAATTCTACCTTTCATTTCATCATTTGGTAGAGAAACAACCGTTACTGTTGTTTCTGCCACATGATCTGCTGCACATTTTTGTATTGCATAGGAAATAATTTCTCTAGCTCTTTTATCAGCTTCTTCTTTTGCTTTACTTTCTATTTCTTTAATCATAACAGCAGCTTCATGTGTTACTTCTTTTTTAATATCACCCAACAAAATCTCTCTTGCTTCTTCAGACGTTAATCCCGATAGTCTTTCCAATTCCTCAATTTGCTTCTGATATAGCTCATCGATAGATGTCTCTTTTTCTTCTAACTCTTTTATCTTTTTTGCTAAGGATTCCTCTTTATGCTGCAATATTTCACTTTTTTTATCCAACATCTCTTCTTTATAGACTAATCGCCTTTCGAGCTTCTGCAATTCATTTCTTCTTTCTCTGTTTTCCCTTTCAATTTCATTTCGCATTCTATGAATTTCTTCTTTTGCTTCTAGCAAAAGCTCTTTTTTACTAGTTTCGGCTTGCTTTCGAGCTTCCTCAATTATCTTCTTTGCAGCTTCCTCAGCACTTTTAATTTTACTTTCTGCAATCCCTTTTCTAATCAAATAACCAGCTATAGTTCCAATTCCAACACCTGTTATTGCTATCAATATTTCTACAATAATAAAGCACCTCCTCTACTATTTTCTTTTCAAGTTACGTTATCTCATAAAACATAACCCTACAGAATAATAATCTAAAAAAATAGATTCCTATGTTCGGAAATTCTTAATTCCGACTTTAAATTCATATATTTAAAATAAAAATATAAAATATAAACCGAGTAAACTCGGCTTATGAGTTGTTACCTATATTTTCTTAAATTTTAAGTAACAACAAACAATTACCAATTTCCGTTTTTATTTTATTACTTTTTATAACTTATGTCAAGTTATTTCCAATTCATTACTTCAATAACATTATAGAACAAACAGATTACAAAAAAAATAAACAGCCTCATTAAAAGAGACCGTTTATTTCTTATTTTCTATCTTTTTATCTTCTTCATTATTATTTTTTTGATTTACATTTAATCCATGCTTAATTCTTATTTTTTCTTCAATTTCTTGAGCTACTTTTATATTTTCTCTTAAGAACTCTTTTGCATTTTCTCTTCCTTGCCCAAGTTTATGTTCACCATAACTATACCAAGACCCCGATTTGCTGATAATTCCATCAGATACACCAACATCTAATAAGTTACCTTCTTTAGAAATACCCGTACCATACATTATATCAAATTCTGCAACTTTAAATGGTGGTGCAACTTTATTCTTAACTACTTTCACTCTTGTTCTATTTCCTATCATTTCATCACTTTGTTTTAATGTTTCAACCTTTCTTACATCTAATCTAACTGAAGCATAAAATTTCAAAGCTCGTCCACCTGGTGTAGTTTCAGGATTACCAAACATTACGCCAACTTTTTCTCTCAATTGATTAATAAATATAGCTATTGTATTAGATTTTTTTATTGCACCAGCTAGTTTCCTTAAAGCCTGCGACATAAGTCTAGCTTGTAAACCTACGTGACTATCCCCCATTTCTCCTTCTATTTCTGCTTTTGGAACTAAAGCTGCAACTGAATCTATTACTATTACATCAATCGCTCCACTTCTTACTAATGCCTCTGCAATTTCCAAAGCCTGCTCACCAGTATCAGGTTGTGACACGATAAGATTATCGATATCAACTCCAAGTCTTTTAGCATAACTTGGATCTAATGCATGTTCAGCATCAATAAACGCGGCAGAACCACCTTGTTTTTGAGCCTCTGCTATTACATGAAGTGCTACTGTTGTTTTACCAGAAGATTCTGGACCATAGATCTCTACAATCCTACCTCTTGGTAAACCACCTATACCTAAAGCAATATCTAAGCTTAATGCTCCTGTAGAAATCGCTTCAACATTAAGCTTAGAGTTTTCACCCAATTTCATAATAGAGCCTTTACCAAACTGCTTTTCAATTTGACTTATAGCCATTTCTAAAGCTTTTTTCTTTTCTAACATATCATTCCAGATAACTCTGGTTCACCTACCTTTCATTATTCGAACTTATGTTCTATTGTAATTATATAACAATTTTCATACGCAGTCAATCTTATTTTTTATAATCCATAGGAAATTATATGCCTTTTTCTAAGTTAATAATTTTAAACTATTTATTACCCGATAAATAAACATTTCTATTTTTATAAAGATAATCGAATCCCGAAATTAATGTAAAAATAACAGCCAAAGCAACAGATATCTTATCAAAAGGTATATTTATTAATCTAAAAGGGTAATTGTCCAATAACAAAGTTATTATAGCTACTATTTGCGATATTGTCTTGATTTTTCCCCACCAACTTGCTGCAATAGTAATACCTTCTGAAGCGGCCAATACCCTTAAACCTGTAATTGCAAATTCTCTTGCTATAATAAGTATTACAACCCAAGCTGATAATTTCCCTTTTTCAATTAGAGATATTAATGCAGCCGATACTAATAACTTATCAGCTAGAGGATCCATGAATTTCCCAAATTTAGTTACTTGATTTCTCTTTCTTGCTATATAACCGTCTAAACTATCTGTAAGAGCAGCCAGTATAAATATAAATGCTGCTATATATTCCCCATAGGGTATTTTGACTAATAGAAAAAACATAAAAACTGGAACTAAGAATATTCTTATTATAGTTAACTTATTTGCTAAATTCATGGTCTATCTCTCCTATTAAATCATATTCTAAACAATCAAATATTCTTACATTCACAAAACTACCTAAAGCTAAATAATGTTTACTGTGTATATAAACAAGTCCATCAATCTCTGGACTATCCATATAACTTCTTCCTAAATACATTAAACTATTTTCTGTTTTTTCAACTTCTTCTTCAACTAAAACCTTATAAATATCCCCTATCTTTTCTCTATTCTTTTCAAATGATATCTGCCTTTGTATTTCCATAATAATAGATTTTCTTTCCTCTTTTACGGACTCATCGACTTGACCTTCAAAATTAGCAGCTGGTGTACCTTCTTCTTTTGAATATGCAAAAACACCCAATCTATCAAACCTCATATTTTTTACAAATTCACATAATTCATTAAACTCTTGTTCCGTTTCACCTGGGAATCCTACAATTAATGTAGTTCTAATAACAATATTAGGTATTCTATTTCTAAGTTTCTCTATTAAATTTACTATGCTTTCTTTTGTTGTCTTTCTGTTCATCCTTTTCAAAATTCTATTATTTATATGTTGAATCGGTATATCTACATATTTAACAACTTTTTCATTTTTTCTTATACTATCTATAAGTTCATCTGTAAAGTCATCTGGATATAAGTATTGTAATCTAATCCATTCTAATCCTTTAATTTTATTTAATTCATCTAACAGCTTAGGTAATTTAACCTCATTATATAAATCCAACCCATATTTTGTAGTATCTTGCGCTATTAATATTATTTCTTTTTTCCCCATTTCAACCAACTTTTCAACTTCTTCAACAATTTTCTCTATAGGTCTGCTCCTATACTTACCTCTAATTTTAGGTATAATACAATAAGTACAGAAATTATTACACCCTTCAGCAATCTTTACATAAGCAGTTGGACCAGAAGAACTTATAAATCTAGGTAGGATATCATAATCAAAGTTATTTATCTCACCTGCCTTCAAAGTTCTTTTACCTTTTTCACTCTCTCTCATTATATTTACTATATCTTTTAAATTTCCTGTTCCAATAACTGCATCAACTTCTGGTAATTCTTTAAGAATCTCTTCTTTGTATCTTTCAGCTAAACAACCAGTTACAATTAGTTTCTTACACTTTCCTACTTTTTTGTACTCTCCTAGTTCTATTATTGTATCTATTGATTCTTCCTTAGCATCTTTAATAAAACCACAAGTATTAATTATTATGATATCTGCTTCATCTAAATCTTGTGTTAGTAAATATCCATTTTCTTTTATAATACCTAACATTATCTCAGAATCAACTAAATTTTTTGAACATCCCAAAGTTACTAATGATACTTTTGTATTCATCTGTGCTCTCCTTTCAATACTGTATTTTTAACAAAGTCTATAAGTTCATCTACTGCTTCTGACATATTTTCATATTCTATTATTCTATCAAAATGTTTTATTTTATCAATTGAATATTTATATAATGGATCATAATATTCAACCATTAATTCTTTTACTACATAATCAAAATTTCGTATTTTAACCTGTTCTACTAACTCTTCAACCTTATTACGTCCTAATCTTTTTTTTAGTTTATTAATCGAATCTATTATTAATTCTTCATTATAATTTTGTATATTAACATATTCATCAATTATATTTTTTATTCTATTATCTAAACTAGTTTTTATTAAAATATGATATCCGTTAATAATATCATTATAAAGAAAATCATGAATAACAACTTTACCAATTCTTTTGCTTTCACTTTCTACAAACATATAACTATTCTTTGCCTCTTTTAATTTTTTTAATAACATTGAATCAAATTTTTTCTGTGTACTTGATTCTTCTCTAAAGTATATATTACCAAAAACTGAACCACTATTTCTAGCTAAATACTCCAAATTCAGAACAGGTTCACCTCGTTTTTCTAACAGCGATAATATTTTTGTTTTTCCAGTCCCCGTATAACCATGTAAAACAATAAACTTAATTTTATTTTTATATGACTGCAACGTTTTCAAAACATAATGTCTATAACTCTTATAGCCACCTTCAATTAGAAAAACATCCAATCCCATTGCATCTAAAACTTTTGCTACAGAGTTGCTTCTCATTCCTCCTCTGTAACAAAACAATGCGATTTTTTTCCCATCTTTTTTTATCTTATTAGCTATAGAATAAAAATTTACTAATTTTTTTGATGCATATTCAAGACCTAAAACTTTTGCTTTTTCAACATCAACTTGTTTATAAATATATCCTATTTCTTCACGTTCTTCATCGGTTAGTATAGGTATATTAATAGCTTCAGGAATTGTATCAATTTTATATTCGCTTGGACTTCTTACATCTATATAAACTATATTATCTTTATCAATAATATCTTCTATCTTTACTACATTTATCATTAGTAACACCTCTTACTTAAAATATTATAGACTTAATCATTTAAATCTTCTTTTGTTACTAATACTTTTCTCGGCTTGCTTCCTTCATATCCACCAATTATACCTCTTTCCTCCATTTCATCAATAAGCCTAGCTGCTCTAGAATATCCAATTCTAAATTTTCTCTGTAACAATGATATAGATGCCTGTCCATGTTCTACAACTAGCTCGATAGCTTTCTGTAATAATTCATCTACAGTATCATCATTTTTTTCAGTTTTTTTATTAACACTTTCTAACAACTCATTTTCATAGTTTTCTTCATTATTATTATATTTTTTTAAATAAGCAACGATTCTTTCTACTTCTTTATCACTTATATAAGCTCCTTGAACCCTGATCGGCTTTGAAGCACCTACTGGATAATATAGCATATCTCCTTTACCTAAAAGTTTTTCTGCACCATTCATATCTAAAATCGTTCTTGAATCAGCTTGCGAAGATACAGCAAATGATATCCTTGAAGGTATATTTGCTTTTATAGTACCTGTTATAACATCAACAGACGGCCTCTGAGTTGCTATAATTAAATGAATACCAGCAGCTCTTGCCATCTGCGCTAACCTACATATACTTTCTTCTACTTCATTCGGTGCAACCATCATTAAATCAGCTAATTCATCAATAATTACTACAATTTGAGGCAGCTTCTTGTCGGTCTGTTCTTTATCAAGTTTTTTATTATAACTATGTAGATCTCTAACACCTAGTTCAGAAAACAGTTTGTATCTTCTTGTCATTTCATTTACAGCCCAATTTAATGCAAAAGAAGCTTTTTTGGGATCAGTAACAACAGGAATTAATAAATGTGGTATCCCGTTATATACACTTAATTCAACTACTTTGGGATCAATCATTAATAATTTTACCTCATCAGGTCTAGATTTATAAAGTATACTAACTATCAAAGTATTTATACAAACACTTTTACCGGAGCCAGTAGCACCTGCTATAAGTAAATGTGGCATCTTTTCTAAGTTTGCTACTATAGGATTTCCAGCTATATCCTGACCTAAAGCAAAAGGAATTTTAGTTTCTATATTCATATATTCTTTTGATAACAATACTTCTTTAATTTTAACATCTGACTTTATTTTATTTGGTACTTCAATACCTATTGCAGACTTACCTGGTATTGGTGCTTCTATTCTTATATCAGAAGATGCTAAACTTAATGCTAAATCATCAGCTAAATTTACAATTTTACTTACTTTAACACCAGGTGCTGGCTGTAATTCAAACCTAGTAATCGTCGGCCCCTTACTAACTTGTATAACTTTTGCTTTAATACCAAAATCCAACAATGTCCTCTCTAGTTTTTTTACATTGTTAATTATTTCTGTTTTATCATTTGTCATTTGTTGTTTAGTAACATTATCTAATAAATCGATACTTGGCAATTTAAAGTTTTCCAAGACATTAGTACCCTTATCTTGTGCTCTATTAATATCATAATTAACATTATCTTTTATAAGTCTAGATTCATTATCATGTTGCTCTTCAATATCTTTTGTAAAATCTAATATCTTTATTTTTTCTTCGATTTCATTTTCATTTAATATAAATTTCTTTTTATCTTCATCTTCTTTTTTAATGTTCTCTATAATATCTATTCTTCGTTCTTTATTTAAATCAACTGCATATTTATTGTTTTTAAATATCTTAGTAAAAAATTTTTTTACTAATAAACAACATTTGTTTAATATTTTAACATAGCTAATTTTTATTAAAAGAGACAATAAAATTAATATTGTAGATATTAATACAATATATGAACCTAATAAACCAAACAATTTTAATAATATAAATGCAAAAAAAGCACCTAATAATCCTCCACCGTACATATTGTCAGCATAAACAATAGATATTTTTATTTTTTCAGCTAAACTTATATTTTCTATTGATGGGAAAGCTCTCAATTCAAATAAAGTTAATAAACATAAATACAGCATCAGCAAATATATTATTTTTTTAGTACGACTATTATTAAATTTATTGAAAAGAAACAATATACCTATAATCAAAATTAATGCAGGAAATAGCACGCTACCAACACCTGTTAATTTTAATATTTTATCTCTAATCACGTGATTAATATAACCATTCGAATAATTATATAAACTTGTAAACATTAATATAGAAACCGTTATTATTATAATCCCTAAAATTTCCTTACTTATGCTATCAATGCTTTTGCTGCTTCTATTTTTTTTATTTTTAGTTTTCTTATTCTTTTTATTATTTATTTTTGCCAATATAACCACCTCATAGAATAATTCTACAAAGTTTATAATAAACCTTTATTTATATAATCTATTTTATCAGTTCAAGCAAAATAACAATCAAACCCAAAAACCACACATAATATGAGAAATAATATAATTTCCCCTTTTCTAATATTTTAATTAAAAACTTTATTGAAAAAATACCTGTTATACAAGATGATAAAATACCAACTATTACTATCAAAAAACTTACATCTGACAAACTATTAGCAGTTAAAGTTTTAGATAATTCTAATAAAGACGCACCAAAAGTTGCTGGTAACGCTAATAAAAAAGAAAATCTAGTAGCATTCTTTTTATTTAATCCCATGAACAGTCCACCTACTATTGTAGAACCTGACCTAGATAAACCAGGAGTTATTGCCATCCCTTGAAATGTTCCTATTACAAGAGCATCTTTGATTGTCATTTTACGAATAGATTTTTTACCAGACTTTATTCTCTCAGCAGCCCAAAGTAATATTCCAGTAAATATTAAAGCTAAACCTATAATTATAGTTGTATTATAGAAACTTTCAAAAATATCTTCTAATAAAATTCCCATCAATGCTGTTGGTATTGAACCAATGATAATCATTATACCCAATTTTCTATATTCATTGTTTATTTCTATTTTCTTATCTTTTAATAACTCAACAATAAATTTGATAAACTCACTTATTATACTAACTATATCTTTAAAATATACAATAAAAATCGATATTAACGTCCCAAAATGCAGCATTACTGTAAAAAAAAGATTGCCTTCATCAATACCAAAGAGCTTCTGTAATAAGACTAAATGACCTGAACTACTGATTGGCAAAAACTCCGTAATACCCTGGAATATTCCTAAAAAAATTGCTTTTAATAAAGACATATTATGACCCCCTTCTTAAATATAAAAAGTAAAAAGTGTTGATGTTAATATTAATGCTAAAATAAACATACTTTAACACTTTCACTCAAGTAATTATAACATATTTTACATATATATACTATTCTAATTACTCACTTCTAAATTCATTAATCATAGATTTTAATTTACTTAACGCTTTATTCAAACCTCCCACTTCATCAATTAAACCATATTTAACTGCTTCTTCACCAATTAATATAGTACCTACATCATTAGCAATTTCATCTGTATCATACATAAACCTTAAGAAAGTTTCTTTATTAATTTTAGATGTTCTTAAAACAAAGTCAATAATTCTCTGCTGCATTTTTTGAAAATATCTAAATGTTTGCGGCACTCCTATAACAAGACCTGTCATTCTAATCGGATGTATAGTCATTGTTGCTGTTGGAACTATAAAAGAATAATCACTTGATGTAGCTAGAGGAACTCCAATACTATGACTACCTCCTAAAACTAAAGATACCTTAGGTTTGCTTATACTATTTATCATCTCTGCGATAGCCAATCCCGCCTCTACATCACCACCTACCGTATTTAATATAATCAGAAGTCCTTTTATTTTAGGATTCTGTTCTACACTAACTAACTGAGGCATAATATGTTCATATTTAGTCGCTTTTTTCTGAGGAGGTGCTACCACATGTCCTTCGATCTCCCCAATTATATTTAATATGTGTATATCAATTGGTAAATCTGGACTTCTTTGAACCCCTAATTCCTTAATGTTTTCAGTTATTTCTGCATCTTTATCCTTTTTCTCATTCTCTTCAGTATCATTTGTTGACATAATTATATTATCGTTAAATTTATGCTCGTTACAATGATTTTCTAAAAACTTTTTACTATTCATGATTTAACTCCTTCCAATTTTAATTATAGAATCTTGCTAATAATATTTTTTACTGTAAAATTATTTATATACAAAATCGAGCAGATAGAAGCCATGAATAAATTCACTGTTACCATAAACCTTTTGAATTAGAAGGCATGTATGGAAAAGTTATGAAAAATAAAATTTAACCCACGATGTAAAAAATCGTGGGTTTGTCATTCTACTCTTTATCTAAATTAAATTCCTTATGCAAAACTTTAATTGCTTTATGTGCATCTTTCTCTTTTATTAAACACCAAATAGTTGTATGTGAATCAGAGGTTTGCAATATGTTTATTCCCTCATTAGATAATGCATTTACAATTTTAGCCATTACACCAGGTACTCCTCTCATTCTATTACCAATAATGCTCAATTTACAACAATTATCAATTAAATCATATTTTATGTTACTTCTATCAAGTATTTTCTTTAACTTACATAAATCTTTCTTATCTATAGTAAATATTTTTCTATCTAATAATAAGTTAATTAAGTCAAGACTTATATTATTTTCAGCAATTTCATTTATTAACTTCTGCATTTTCTTTTCATTCCCATTTGAATAAATAATAATCTGAACTCTTTCATTCTTATGTGTAATAGCAGTAATGATATTATCTTTATTCTTATCTATTGAATTATAAGTATCAGAATAAGTAATTAAAGTACCTTCACATTCGTTTAAAGTATTTTTTATAATGATTTTTAAATTTGCTCTCTCCGCAATTTCAACTGCTTTTGGATGAATTACTTTTGCTCCATTCTCTGCCAACTGATAAACCTCAGAATAACATATTTTTTCAATTAATTTTGCTTCTGGTACGATTCTTGGGTCGGCAGTCATTATACCATCAACATCTGTATATATTTCAACAACTTCACTCTTTAAAGCTTCACCTAAAATGACCGCTGTCGTATCACTACCACCTCTACCTAAAGTCGTAATCTCACCATTTTCATCCGCTCCTTGAAATCCAGCTACGATTACAATTTTATTCTGCGAAAGATGTTTTATAATTTTTTCAGGATTAACAGAAATTACATTTGCTTCACCATAGTTTGAATCTGTTACTATTCCAGCTTGTTGACCAGTAAGTACGATGCTCTCATACCCTCTTCTATTAATATGATCCGATAGAACGATAGCCGATATTACTTCACCACATGACATTAATAAATCCAAATCCCTTTTACTTATATTTCGTTTATCTACGAGACTTATAAGTGAATCTGTAGCATACGGATCTCCTTTTCGTCCCATCGCTGACACTACTACAACTACATTGTACCCTTTGCTGAATTTATCAATTATTTTTTTCACTACTTTCTCCCTATTTTCAAATGTCGAAACCGAAGTTCCTCCAAATTTCTGAATTAAAATCCTCATAATTTCACCCCAAATATAAACTAAGTATATTATATCATATTAATTTTTTAACTCTACTCACTTTATAATATGAACATAATATTAATATTGTTAATATTAATTTTCATCTAATTCAATTATTATCATATCATTACCAATCTTTCTAATTGCTTCCCATGGAATCTCGATTTCTGTACGATTTCTTAAAATATTCAATTGTAATGAATTATCTGGGACAATTAAATATTTTATCTTACCTGTTTTTTCATCTATTACTAAATCTGAATCGGCTACCATACCTAGTCTACCACCATCATTCAAATTAACAATTTCTTTTCCCCCTAATTTACTTAACCTCATAAAAATCCCCCTAATTTTTTTTATAATCCATAGGAAATTATAAACTGCATTAATTTGTGGATAATTTTAAATATAATTTCCGTTTATGGATTTCAATAAAATCTTCCTTATTTATTTAAATCGAAGATTCTATTTTTTTATAATTTTATGCACTATTTAAGTAAATATTCATAAATATTAACTAAATACCAGTATGTCCAAAGCCTCCACTACCTCTTTCAGTATCATCTAATACTTCTACTTCTTTAAATTCAGCTTTTTCATATTTTACAAAAACAAGTTGTGCAATTCTATCCCCTGGTTTTATTACAAATTCTTTATCTCCAAAATTTATCAATATTACCTTTATCTCTCCTCTATAATCGCTATCTACAGTCCCTATTCCATTAGCTAGTCCAATTCCATATTTTAAAGCTAAACCGCTTCTAGCTCTTATTTGTCCCTCATACCCTTCAGGAATTGATAAATAGATTCCTGTTGGTATCAATAATCTTTCCATAGGTTTGAGTACTACATCTTTATCAATATTAGCAAATAAATCAATCCCTGATGCTCCTTTAGTTTTATAATCTGGGATTGGAAACTTGCTTTTATTGACTATTTTCACTATCATATTTACACCTCTTTTTTCTATAATTTTAACTTATTATTTAAAGTATATAATTTCCTATGGATTATTAAAAAAATAAAGATTACTAGAAACTAGTAATCTAGCCAAGAATCTTTTTAAAATCATTTTCAATTTGATAATTATTTACATCACCTACAAATGAAATATTAAGTTTATTAAAATCCAAAACTTCTTTTGCCATATTTTCAACATCTTCTTTATGCACATTATCAATCATCTTTAGAATTTCTTTTGGCTCATACATTTTTCCATATAAAAGTTCTGATTTACCCATAGAAGACATTCTGCTAGATGTACTTTCAAGTCCTAAAATATAATTTCCCTTTAATTGCTGTTTAGATTTATATACTTCATCTGATGTTAATCCGCCGTTCTTTATTTTATCCATTTCTTCTTTTATCAATTGTAAAACAGTAGTTACATAATTAGGATTTAAACCTGCATAAATTGTAAACATCCCTGTATCTTTATAAGATGATGGATATGAATATATTGAATAGGCTAATCCTCTCTCTTCTCTAATTTTTTGAAATAGCCTTGAACTCATACTCCCACCAAAAATATTATTCAATACCATAAGATAATACATTTCATTTGTTCCTTGAGGTACTCCTTTCATACCAAGACAAAGATGTAATTGTTCAGTATTTTTAGTTTTCCCCATAACCCTCCCATAAAACATAGGAGGATGCTGCTTTCTTTCTTTTTTTTCTACTGGAACCCAGTTTGAAAAATATTTAGATATTAATTTTATTATTTTATCCGTATTAAAATTACCTGCTATAGATACAACAGTATTATTAGGTGTATAATACTGTCTATAATAATTTAATATGTCTTTTCTATCGATTTTCTCTAAAATATCTCTATTGCCTAAAATTGGATAAGCTAGAGGATGCCCATCAAACATAGTTTGACAAATTAAATCATGTACTAAATCTTCAGGTGAATCTTCATACATATTAATTTCTTCAAGTACTACATTCTTCTCTTTAATAATATCTTCTTCATCAAATTTCGAATTAAAAATCATATCAGCTAATACATCGACTGCTAAAGGTAAATGTTCATCTAAAACTTTAGCATAAAAACAAGTACATTCTTTGCTAGTAAAAGCATTTAATTGTCCTCCTACACTATCTATACTTTCTGCAATTTGTTTAGCAGTCCTATTTTCAGTTCCTTTAAACAACATATGTTCAATAAAATGTGATATTCCATTATTATTTTGATCCTCAAATCGAGAACCTGTTTCAATCCAAATCCCTATTGAAACAGACTTTACATAAGGTATATTTTCTGTTACTATTCTTAGACCATTTTCTAATACTATCTTATTAAACATCTCTTCCTCCTATAGTTTGCTATTGCTTATCTTTGTCTATTATAGAACAGTTTAATAATTATTTCAATAATATCATTAATTTTTTATAACATCATTTACTCTACCTATTTTGTACCCCTCTCTTTTTAATGATTCTATAATCACTGGTAGTGCTTTAATAGTTTCTTTTTTAGGATGCATTAATACTATGGCTGAATTATGTGATTTATTAACAACTCTTTTAATAATCTTTTCTTTAGTACTGTCATCTCTCCAATCAATTGTATCTATACTCCACATTATTATTTTATAATTCAAATCTTCAGCTGCTCTTATTGTATGCTTATTATATGCTCCTGATGGAGGTGCAAAATATTTAGGCTTTACTCCAATAACATTATAGATAATTTTTTCAGCCTCTAATATTTGTTTTCTATTAGATTCGTAATTTAACTTACTATAATCTTTATGTAAATATCCATGATTACCTATTTCATGACCGTGTAAATATATTTCTCTAAGTAATTCATTATTATTTTTTGCCCATCTTCCTGTAACAAAAAATGTTATTTTTATATCATATGTATCAAAAATATTTAACATTGGCTTAATATATTCATTGCCCCAATCTACATTACAAGCAAATGCAATAATTTTTTCGTTAATATTGCCTTTATAGAAGACATCATTATTATTAAAAGTTTCTTTGCTATTACCATATAGTGTCTTAAACAATAGAATAGAAGCGCCTATTATTAATAGTATTAATATTAATATAAAAAATTTTATAATTGTTTCATATTTAATATAATAGATTTTCATACAATACCCCCTTTTTATTACTATCTTATTCAAAAAAAAGTAATTTTATCAAAAAAGAACAAAATCTTCGATTTGAATAAATCAAGGAAGATTTTGCCCTAATCTATTACGGAAATTATATTTAAAATTATCCACAATTTAATAACGTATAATAATTTCCTATAGATTATAAAAAAAAGACATAAACCATATCTTGGCTCATGTCTTATTTTTCATCATTTTCATTAGGTAATGCGTCTTTTCTTGATAAGTTTATTCTTCCTTGCTTGTCAATATCAATTACCTTAACCAAAATTTCATCTCCTACAGATAAAACATCTTCAACTTTGTCAACTCTTTGCTTAGCTATATTCGAAATATGAACAAGTCCTTCTTTACCAGGCCAAATCTCAACAAAAGCTCCAAAAGGTGCTAATCTAATTACTTTTCCTAAATATATTTCACCAACATTAACTTCTCTTACAATATCTTCTATCATTTTTATTGCTTTTTTACCTTTTTCTATATCAGTTGAAGCTACCATTACTCTTCCATTATCTTCAATATCTATTTTAACCCCTGTTTCCTCGATAATTTTATTTATCATTTTACCGCCTGGTCCAATAATTTCTCTAATTTTATCTGGATTAACGTTTATAGTTAATATCCTAGGTGCATAAGGTGAAAGCTCTTCTCTAGGTTTAGAAATAACTTGATTCATCTTTTCAAGAATATATAATCTACCTTGTTTAGCTCTTTCTAATGCTTCTTTTAATATCTCTCTTCCTATACCAGGTATTTTAATATCCATTTGTATTGCTGTAATACCATCCTTTGTACCAGCTACTTTAAAATCCATATCTCCAAGAAAATCTTCTAATCCTTGTATATCAGTCAATATAACAACTTTTTCTTCAGATTTAATTAGTCCCATAGCTATTCCTGCAACTGGCTTCTTGATTGGAACACCCGCATCAAGTAAAGCTAAAGTACTACCACAAACACTAGCTTGTGAAGTTGAACCATTAGAACTTAAAACCTCTGAAACTAGCCTAATTGTATATGGAAACTCTTCTTCACTAGGAATTACTGGTTCTAACGCCCTTTCTGCTAAAGCTCCATGTCCAATTTCTCTTCTTCCAGGTCCTCTTAAGAATCTAGTTTCACCAACACTATATGGTGGGAAATTATAATGATGCATATATCTTTTGGATTCTTCATCTGTTAACCCATCTAAAATTTGTACATCTCCTGGTGCCCCTAATGTTGCTATTGTCAGTACTTGTGTCTGTCCTCTTGTAAACAATCCTGATCCATGCGTTCTTGGTAGCAATCCGACTTCACAACTTATCGGTCTAATTTCATCTACTTTTCTATTATCTGGTCTTATTCCTTTTTCTAAAATTAATTTTCTCACCTGTTCTTTTGTTATATTATAAATTGTTTCTTCTATATCCTTCTGATTTTCAGGATATTTTTCTAGGAAATAATTCATTGTTTCTTGACTAACTTTATCCATTTTCTCAAGACGTTCTTGTTTATCAACCGTTTGAATTGCTTCTATCATTTTTTCTGTTGCATATTCTCTTACTTCTTTTTCTATAACCTCATCTACTTTATATAAAATTACTTCTTGTTTTTCTTTGCCTACTTCAGCTACAATACCGTCAATAAATTCACATATTTTCTTTATTTCTTCATGAGCTAACATTATTGCATCAAGCATAACATCTTCAGTAACTTCTTTTGCACCTGCTTCAACCATCATTATAGCTTCTTTAGTTCCAGATACTATTAAATTCATAATTGACTTTTCTCTTTGCTCACTTGTAGGATTAATAATAAACTCACCATCTATCAACCCTACTGAAACAGAGCCTGTTGGCCCATTAAAAGGTATATCTGAAATTGATAAGGCTACTGATGATCCTATCATAGCTACTATATCAGGAGTACAATCTTGATCAACTGATAATACAGTTGCTATAATCTGAACATCATTTCTATAACCTTTTGGAAACAATGGTCGTATTGGTCTATCTATTAGTCTAGAAGTCAATATAGCTTTTTCACTCGGTTTACCTTCTCTTTTTATAAAACCTCCAGGTATCTTACCTACAGCATATAATCTTTCTTCAAAATCTACGCTTAATGGGAAAAAGTCTATACCTTCTCTAGGTTCTTTAGATGCAACTGCAGTAACCAAAACTACTGTATCACCATAACGAACTAAACAGGCTCCATTAGCTTGCTCTGCAACTTTCCCAATAGAAATAGAAAGTTTTCTTTCCGCTAATGTATATTCAAAAATTTTTTCTTCCATATTCTACCTCCTTTTCTGTTTAATTTCTTGACATCTTTATATTATATCCTTAATTACAAAAATAATCCAGAACAAATGATAAAATAATAGAGCGGGCTCCCCCGCTCATAAATTATTTTCTTAAACCTAATCGTTCTATCAAGTTTCGATATCTCTCAATATCATTCTTTTGTAAATAATTCAATAATCCCCTTCTCTTTCCAACCATTTTAAGTAATCCTCTTCTTGAATGGTAATCCTTCTTATGAACTTTTAAATGCTCATTTAACTTATTAATTTGATAAGTTAAAATAGCAATTTGAACTTCTGGGGATCCAGTATCAGTATCATGTAATCTGTACTCTTCAATTATCCTTGTTTTTTCTTCTTTACTTAAAGCCATAAAAACACCTCCAATTATTTTTTTACACCTTTAGCCAAGACTAACGCCGGAGATACGTTATTCTTAGCAAAAGGAGCCCAACACTGGTTAGTTTAACATAAAACTTTGATTTTGTAAATATCTAATTAACATTTTTTAAAGCCTTTATATCTAATTTTACCTGTTCTATAAGTTCACTTACATCATCAAACTTTTTTTCTTCTCTTATAAAATCTATAAATTCAATTAAAATCGTCTTACCATATATATTTTGACTATAATCTAATATATGTGTTTCTATATTTAAATTTTCTCCACTAAAAGTCGGATTAAATCCAATATTGGTTATACTTAAAAACTTATTACCGTCAATTATTGTGTTAGTCTTATAAACACCTACTTTTGGAATAACGATATTTGAGTCAAATAAAATATTAGCTGTTGGAAATCCTAATTTCCTACCAATACCACGACCTTTAATTACTTTACCTTCTATTGAATATCGCCTTCCTAATAGTTTACTAGCTAAACTCACTTTCCCATCTTTAATAAGCTCTCTAATTTGAGTACTACTAACAAGTATATTATCTTTTGTTATTGGAGGAACAACAATAACATCAAAGTTGTATTTTGCTCCCATTTCTTTCAAATACTGCACATCACCTTTAGCTAAATAACCAAATCTAAAATTAAAACCAACAACTACTTTTCTTGCATTTAATATGTCTACTAATATTTTTTCAATAAATTCTAATGGAGTAAAGTGCATTAATGTTTCTGTAAATTGAACTATATATAGAAGCTCAACACCTAATTCTTTAAAAAGAGCTATTTTTCTATTTTTGCTAATTAATATTTTAGGTGTATTCCTACCTTTTATCGTACTAGTCGTATGATTATCAAATGTAAACACAGTACTAACTAGACTCTCTTTTTTTGCAATATCAACTGTTTGCTTAATTAAAGTTTGATGTCCTATATGTAATCCATCAAAATTGCCTAATGCAACAACAGTTGGTTTTACCGATTTGCTTATAAGTTTTTTTACAATTTCCATAAAAAATCACCTTTATATCAGAACCTTCTCCATCTTAATATATTTTTTACCTCTATCAATTATAACTTTTCCTACTCCAATAAACTCATTATTACAATAAACTCTTATTAAATCAAAGTGGTTATATCTACAATTATCAAATTTTGCTTTATTTATAGATATGCTACCACCATTTACTAAACTCTTATAATATTTACCTTCAAAATTAATTGATTCAAACTTTTCTAATGCATAATCAATTGGTTTAATAATAGTATTAATTTTACCATAACGCGATAATTCTTCTATCTCCTCTATTGTGAAAGAATCACAAATACTGAAATTGCCTACTCTTGTCCTCAACAAAAAAGACATATAACCATAAGTATTCAAATAATCTCCAATATCATTACATAATGTTCTTATATACGTACCTTTAGAACATTTAACATCAAATAAAACTTTTTTGCAATCTTTTATATTAACTATTTTTATATCATGTATAATAACCTTTCTTGGTTTTCTAGATATTTCGATACCACTACGTGCTAATTCATATAATTTCTTACCTTTATATTTTACAGCTGAAAACATAGGAGGTATCTGTTCAATTTCTCCAATAAAATTATCAAATGCTTTTATTATATCTGATTCAGTTACTTCATTGCTCGATCTACAAATAATATTACCATATTTATCTTGAGTATCTGTTTTATAACCTAAAGTTATTTCTGCTCTATATTCTTTAATTTTATCAACTAAATACTCTGAAATTCTAGTAGCTTTTCCTAAACATACAGGTAGGACACCTGCAGCATTTGGATCAAGTGTACCAGTGTGCCCTACCTTTTTTATTTTTAATGTTTTTCTAATAAAGTTCACTACATCATGAGAAGACATTCCTGTAGGTTTTAATACATTAATCAAGCCATTCATCTTATCACCTTAAATAAAATCCTATTTCTTTAACTATAAGCTCTTTTGCTTTAGTTATATCACTATGAATTGTACATCCAGAGGCTCTAATATGGCCTCCTCCTTGAAATACATTAGCTATCTCAGCAACATTAACATATGTTTTTGATCTTAATCCTATTTTAATCTCATTTTTTTCAATCTCTTTTAATATACACGCAACTTCAACAGTTTCTATATCTCTTATATATTCTACTATACCATCAATATCATTAAATTCTGCATTATTTCTCTTTAGCATTTGCTGAGTTACTTGTACAACAGCTAATCTATCATCATAATATAGTTCCAAAGTATTTAAAGCTTCAATAAACAATTTTGTACTAGCTAATGTTTTATTCTGGAAAACTTCAAATGTTATTTTTTTCAAATCTATCTGTTTTTCCAAGAGCTTAGAAGCAATATAATGTGTTTCTGAACGTGTATTGTCGTATCTAAAACTTCCTGTATCGGTTGCAATCGCTACATACAGGCAAGTAGCTATTTCTTTATCAATATTTATATTTAAACAATCCAATATATTATAAACTAACTCACCTGTTGCACTTGCCTCATGATTAG
Source organism: Caloranaerobacter longqiensis (assembly GCF_050286925.1). Classification (NCBI taxonomy): domain Bacteria; kingdom Bacillati; phylum Bacillota; class Tissierellia; order Tissierellales; family Thermohalobacteraceae; genus Caloranaerobacter; species Caloranaerobacter longqiensis. Next base: position 191,179 of record NZ_JBFWFX010000003.1, on the reverse strand, counting down.
TAATATTTATATCACCATAATTTGTATTACTTATATGATGATCAATATTCACTATATATTTAGCTTTATCTGCAATATGTTTAAATGAACCCAATCTATCTAAATCGCTGCAATCTAATACAATCAACAAATCAAATTTTTCATTTTCTCCATAACTTTTCAATTTACTAATTCCTGGTAAAAATCTGTATCTATAAGGTATATCATCAATTTTAAGCATAGTTACTTTTTTGTTTATACTTTCTAAAGCTAACCCCAAGCCTAATAAAGAACCTACACTATCACCGTCTGGATGTATATGTGATACTAAACAAATATATTCTACTTCATCTAATTTCTGTTTTAATTTTTCTATTTCATTATTTATCTTCATTTTCATTTATTTTAGTTCTACTTTCCTCCTTTTGCTTTATCTTATTTAATAGTTGAGCTATATAAATCCCTCTTTCAATTGATTTATCCAGATAAAAAATTGGTTCTGGTGTATATCTAATTTTCAATTTATTTCCTATCTCTTTTCTTATAAAACTAGTTGCATTTTTTAATCCGGTTAGAGTTGCTTCTCTTTCTTTTTCATCACCTAAAATACTTACGTAAATTTTAGCATATCTTAAGTCTTTAGTAACTTCTACTTCTGTTATACTTGTCATCATTGAAATCCTAGGATCTTTAAGCCCTTCTTTTAGTAAATCACTAACTATTTTCTTTATTTCTTCTGATATTCTCTTAAGCCTTTTTGTGTTCATGAAGTCACCTTCCTTTATTTTATCTTTTAACTTCTTCTAAGGTGTATGCTTCGATAATATCTCCTTCTTTAATGTCATTGTAATTTTCAATTCCTAAACCACCTTCATATCCTGTTAATATTTCTCTAACATCATCTTTAAATCTCTTTAGAGATGAAATAGTTCCCTCATGAATAACAATGTTATCTCTTAATAGCCTTATTTTTGAATTTCTTGTAATCTTACCTTGTTGTACATAAATTCCAGCAACAACCCCTACATTAGGTATTTTAAACGTAGCTCTTACTTCAGCTCGGCCAAGTATAACTTCTTTATATTCTGGCTCAAGCATACCCTTTATAGCTGCCTCTATATCTTCAATAGCATTATATATTATTCTATATGTTCTTACATCTACTTTTTCTCTCTTAGCCAAATCCATAGCTGGAGTTGTTGGCCTTACATTGAATCCTACAATTATGGCATTTGAAGCAGAAGCCAACATTATATCACTTTCAGTTATTGCACCTACACCACTATGGATTGTTTTCACCTTAACTTCTTCAGTACTTAGTTTTTCTAAAGCCTGTTTTACAGCTTCAATAGATCCTTTAACGTCTGCTTTAATAATAATATTTAAATCTTTTACTTCACCTTTTTTTATTTGTTCAAACAGAGCATCTAATGAAACTTTTTGAGTTGCTTTAAGTTGTTCAGTTCTCAATTTTTCCTTTCTCTTTTCTGCAATTTCTCTTGCTTTTTTGTCACTTTCGACTACATATAAATGTTCTCCCGCATCAGGTACTTCAGATAAATCTAATATCTCAACTGGCATTGACGGAGTAGCTTTTTTTATTCTTCTACCTTTATCATCAATCATAGCTCTTATTCTACCATGCGCAACCCCTGCAATTACCGCATCTCCAACATTTAATGTTCCTTTTTGAACAATTACAGTTGCTACAGGTCCTCTACCTTTATCCAATTTAGCTTCTATTATTGTTCCCATAGCTTTTCTATTAGGGTTAGCCTTTAACTCTTGCATTTCTGCTACTAATAATATCATTTCTAATAATTCATCAATACCTTGCTTCTTAAGTGCTGAAACAGGAACGAAAATTGTATCTCCGCCCCATTCTTCTGGAAGTAATCCGTGTTCCGCTAACTCTTGTTTTACACGTTCAGGATTTGCTTCATATTTATCTATCTTATTAATAGCAACTATTATTGGTACATTAGCTGCTTTAGCATGATTTATCGCTTCCACAGTCTGTGGCATAACTCCATCATCAGCAGCTACTACTAAAACTGCAATATCTGTAACTTGTGCTCCACGGGCTCTCATTGAAGTAAAAGCCTCATGACCAGGTGTATCTAAGAAAACTATTTTCTTATCATTAATCGTTACAGTAGAAGCTCCTATATGTTGTGTAATTCCACCTGCTTCTCTTGCAGTAATATTCGTTTTTCTAATTGCATCTAATAACGAAGTTTTTCCATGGTCTACGTGTCCCATAACAGTAACTATTGGTGGTCTAGGTTGAAGAGTTTCTGGAGCATCTTCAAAGTCTAATAAATCTTCCTCTACTTTATCTTCTTCAACCTGAATTGACTTAACTTCATATCCGTATTCTGCAGCAACGATACTAGCCGTATCAAAATCTATTTCTTGATTAATTGCCGCCATAACTCCAAGAGTAATTAGCTTACTAATCAGTTGTGTAGGATTAACTTTTATTTTATCAGCTAAATCCTTTACCGTAATTTTTTCTCCTATATGAATAACATTTTTCTCTTTTTGCTTATCTTCATTCTTATCCTTTACATCACTATTTTTATTGCTATTCTTCTTTTTATCTTTTGAATCTTTTTCTTCGTTAACAAGTTCAGTTAATAAATCAACCACTTCGTCCTCTAATGTATTCATATGGCTTTCTATATTAACATCTAATTCATGTAATTTCATCATCAGCTCTTTACTAGACATTCCTAATTTTTTAGCAAGTTGATAAACTCTAATTTTAGTCATATAAATCACCCCCTGTAATATTTAAAGGTGGCAGGAAATCACAGTAGTTTAACTATTGCTTTTGAAAAATTGTCATCACATATTGCTATTGTAGATATTAGTCCTTTTCCTATACTACTACCTAAAGCAATTTTATCTCCATAAATAATGTGTTTAATTCCATATCTTTTAGTGAGTTTAATAAATTTATTTTTTGTATTTTCCGATGCATCACTCGCTATTATTAATAGTTTACATTTTCTCTTTTTAATTGCGATTTCACAGCCCATTTCTCCTGATTTTAAATACCCTGCTTTCATACCTAATCCTAAAAATGAATAAAACTTATTCATTTTTAGCTAACTCCTCTTTTAATTTTATGTAGATTTCTTGAGGAATATCGATTTCCAAAGCTTTATTTAGCTTTTTACCTTTTATAGCTTTTTCTAAACAATCTATATTTCTACATATATAAGCTCCTCTACCATTGGCCTTTCCTGTCAAATCTACACTAACAACGCCTTCTTTGTTTTTTACAATCCTAACCAGTTCTTTTTTAGGTTTTTGTTCATTACATCCAACACATTTTCTAAGTGGTACTTTTCTTTTTTTCATCATACCACCCCTTACTCTTCTAATTTTTCTTGGCTTTCACTCTTAATGTCTATTTTCCAACCTGTTAATTTAGCAGCTAATCTCGCATTTTGTCCTTCTTTACCAATAGCTAACGATAATTGATAGTCTGGAACTATTACTTTAGCAGATTTTTCTTCTTCATTTACTTCTACGCTAATAACTTTTGCTGGACTTAAACTATTTGCAATAAATTCACTAATATTTTTACTCCAAATTATAATATCAATTTTCTCACCGTTCAATTCGCCTACTACTGCTTTAACTCTAGCTCCTTTGTGTCCAACACAAGCTCCTACTGGATCAACATTCTCATCATTAGAGTAAACAGCTATTTTGGTTCTTGAACCAGCTTCTCTTGCAATATTATAAATATCAACAATTCCATCATGAATTTCAGGTACCTCTAATTCAAATAATCTTTTTACAAGTCCAGGGTGAGTTCTTGATAATATTATCTGTGGTCCTTTTGTAGTCTTCTTAACTTCTAAGATATAAGTTTTAATTCTATCGCCTTGTTTGTAAACTTCGCCTGGAATTTGTTCTGTTGGAGGTAATATACCTTCTGTTCTACCTAAATTAATAAGTACATTACTTTTACTTACCCTTTGAATTAAGCCTGTTACAATTTCACTTTCTCTGTTGGCAAATTCTTCATATATTATTTCTCTTTCTGCTTCTCTAATTCGTTGCAAAACTACTTGTTTAGCTGTTTGCGCAGCAATCCTTCCAAAGTTCTTAGGTGTTACTTCTATTCGTATTGTATCTCCAATTTGATAATTCGGATCTATCTCTTTAGCGTCCTCTAAGTTAATTTCCAATAATGGATTTTCAACATTTTCTACGACTATCTTTTTTGCATATGCTTTTATTTCACCATTTTCTTTATCTATCTCTACTTCAACATTTTGGGATGTTCCAAAATTCTTTCTATATGCAGTTTTTAAGGCTGCTTCTAAAGCATCATACAATACATCTTTTGTTATTCCTTTATCTTTAACAATTTGTTCTAGAGCCTCTAAAAACTCGGCTTTCATACATATAATACCTCCCTGTTAAAAAATAACTGCCAAATTAATTTTAGCTAAATCTTTTTTATCTATTGTTATTAAACTGCCTTGATCTAATTCAATAGTTACAGTAGTTGCATCATAGTTTTTAAGTTTTCCAATAAACTTTTTCTTGCCTTCAATAGGTTTATATAAACTAATTTCTACTTCTTTTCCTAAGCTTTTTTTATAATCATTTTCAGTTTTTAAAGGTCTGTCTAATCCAGGAGAAGAAACTTCCAAATAATAATTTTCTTCAATAGGATCAATCTCATCTAATCTATCACTTAACCGTTCACTTACTTTTTGACAATCTTCTATTGTTATCCCACCAATTTTATCTATAAATATCCTTAAAAAGCGTTGTGAACCTTCTTTTACAAATTCCACATCAACAAGTTCAAAACCATAATCTTTAACTATTTGCAATGCTATTTCTCTTGTTAATTCTTCTATTTCTTTTCTATTCATACACTTCACCTCCATATCTAAAGTTATTTTTTGCTAAAATATATATCTTATACAAACCGACTGTCTGAATAAATTAAAGAGTGGGAATACCCACTCTTTCTTTAGTTACCTCTTATTTACTTTAAATATAACATATTCTATTTAAAAAATCAAATGTTAAATAAACTTAGCTGGTTACTTTCTGGCATACCTTCTAAACATCCATGATTTTTTAAAGCTTCAATTACCGTTTTAGTTACTTTAGTACGATTAACTAAATCTTCAATAGATAAAAATTCACCATTCGCTCTTTCTTTTACAATACTTCTTGCAGCATTTTCGCCAACACCTTGTAAAGATTTTAATGGAGGTAATATGCCTCGTTTAGTTATAATAAATTTATCACTATCAGATTCATATAAATCTACTTTACAAAATTTAAATCCTCTTAAGTACATTTCAAGAGCTACTTCTAATACTGTTAACAAGTTCTTTTCTTTAGCTGTTTTAGAATTACCCAACTCTTCTAATTCTGCTATCTTTCTTTTAATTATTTCAGGCCCTTTTGTAATTAATTCCGCATCAAAATCAGCTGCTTTGGAAGTAAAATAAGTAGCATAAAAAGCTTCTGGATAATGAACTTTAAAATAAGCTATTCTGAATGACATCATTACATATGCTACCGCATGTGCCTTTGGAAACATATATTTTATTTTTTTACATGACTCAATATACCAATCTGGCACATTCATTTCTCTCATATAATCTTCATCTTCTTGCGATAAACCTTTACCTTTCCTAACTTTTTCCATAATTTTAAATGCTCTCTTTTTATCTAACCCTTTGTAAATTAAGTAAAGCATAATGTCATCTCTGGTTGAAATTACTTCACTTAATTTTGCTATTCCATCTCTTACTAAATCTTGTGCATTATTAAGCCAAACATCAGTACCATGAGATAATCCACTAATTCTTACTAGTTCAGCAAAAGTAGTTGGTTTAGTATCTATTAACATCTGTCTAACAAATTTAGTCCCAAACTCTGGTATACCTAAAGTACCTACTTCAAATCCCAAATCTTCTTTAGATATCCCAAGTGGCTCAGTACTAGTAAAAATCTTCATAGTTTGTTCATCATCCAAAGGTATCTTTCGAGGGTCTACTCCTGTTAAGTCTTCTAACATCTTAATTATAGTAGGAACATCATGACCTAGAATATCAAGTTTTAAAATTCTACCACTTATAGAGTGATAATCGAAATGTGTAGTTATAACTCCTGAACTTTTATCATCTGCAGGATATTGAATCGGACAGAAATCAAAAATTTCTTTATCATTTGGTACAACCATTAAACCTCCTGGATGTTGCCCAGAAGTTCTTTTTATACCTGTACAACCTTTAACTAATCTATTTATTTCTGCACTATTAATCGCTATGCCTTTTTCTTCAAAATATTTCTTTACAAAACCATATGCAGTTTTTTCTGCTATAGTACCTATTGTACCAGCTCTAAAAACATAACCTTTACCAAAAAGTTGTTCTGTATATTTATGTGCTATTGGTTGATATTCACCAGCAAAATTTAAGTCTATATCTGGCTCTTTGTCGCCTTCAAACCCTAAAAACACTTCAAAAGGAATGTCATGTCCATCTTTATTATATTTTGTTCCACATTTTGGACATATCTTATCTGGCAAATCGGCTCCAGAGCCAACAGAACCGTCAGTAATAAATTCACTATTTTTACAATTAGGACACACATAATGAGGTGGTAAAGGATTTACTTCTGTAATATCACTCATTGTAGCAACAAAAGATGAACCAACGGAACCCCTTGAACCTACTAAATATCCATCTCTTAAAGATTTAGTTACTAATTTTTGAGCAATAATATACATAACAGCATATCCATTACTAATAATTGAATTAAGTTCTCTATCTAAGCGATCTTTTACAATACTAGGCAAATTTTCTCCATATATTTTTTTTGCTTTCTCATAGGTCATCTGTCTTAATTCTTCTTCTGCTCCTTCAATTTTAGGAGGAAAAGTTCCTTTAGGAATAGGTAAAATATCTTCTATCATATCTGCTATTAAATTTGTATTATATACAACAACTTCTTTGGCTTTATCTTCTCCTAAATATTCAAAAGCTTTTAACATTTCATCTGTAGTCTTAAAATATAGAGGAGCTTGATTATCTGCATCTGAATATCCTTGACCGTGCATTAATATTCTTCTATATATTTCATCATGTGGGTCTAAGAAATGTACATCTCCAGTAGCAACTACAGGTTTTCCGAATTTTTCACCTAATTCTACTATTTTCTTATTAATCGACTTTAACTCTTCTATATCTTTTACTATTCCATTTCTAATAAGATGCAAATTATTTTCTATTGGTTGTATTTCTAAATAATCATAAAAATTAACAATTTCTCTAATTTCATTAAAATCTTTTCCTTTCAATAATGCTTTATAAAGTTCGCCTGCTTCACAAGCAGTTCCAAGTATTAAATCTTCTCTATATTTTGCAAGTAAGGATTTAGGTATTCTAGGCTTTCTATGAAAATATTTTAAATGTGATTCTGATATTATCTTATACAGACTTTTCAATCCACTTTGATTTTTTGCAAAAATGACAATATGATAAGTTTCATTAGTCTTGAAATTATTATCGCTAAATATAGTATTTATTTCTGATAATTCAGAAACGCCCTTTTCCTTCAAAATTGATAAACATTTTAAAAATATTTTAGCAGTTGCTTCTGAGTCGTCAACTGCTCTATGATGATTCTCTAATTTTATATTTAAATACTTAGCTAAAACATTTAATTTATGACTTTTAAGCTTAGGAAATAAATTTCTAGACAGTTCTAAAGTATCCAAAATCGGATTAACAAGTTTAAAACCATATTTATTGCAATTTACTCTAATAAAACCTACATCAAAAGAAGCATTATGAGCTACTAAAACACATCCATTTATAAAATCTAAAAATTTTGGTAAAACTTCTTCTATAGTTGGTTTATCGGCTACCATTTCATTACTTATACCAGTAAGTTGTACAATTTTTTCTGGTATTTCAATCTCAGGATTTATCAACTGACTAAATCTATCAATAATTTGATTTCCCTTAATCTTTACTGCTCCTATCTCAGTAATCTTATCATTAAAAGGTGATAAACCTGTTGTTTCAATATCGAAAACAACATATTCACAATCCAATTTTTCTTTATTATAATTGGAAACTATTAATTTACTATCATTTACTAAATAACCTTCAACCCCATACAATACTTTTATTCCATATTTCTCAGCAGCTTCCATTCCTTCAGGAAAACTTTGAACTACACCATGATCTGTTATAGCTATAGCCCTATGCCCCCATTCACTTGCCCTTTTAGCTATAGCACTAAAACTTGACATTCCATCCATTGCACTCATTTGTGTATGTACGTGCAATTCTACTCTTTTTTCAGTTGCCATATCATGTCTCTTATTTTTTTCAGCCAATTTAATAGCTTTAGCAATAATTATCATTTGTTTTAAGAAAGTATCATAAACAACATCCCCATTTAGTCTAATAAAAGTTCCATTTTTTATATTTGAATTTAGTTTTTCCTGAACTTTATCATTAGCAAAAATCTTCACAGTTATCGAATTTGTATAATCTGTTATATTAAATACATAAAGTTTTTTATTGTTTTTTAACTCTTTTATTTCTAAATCAAAAATTTCACCTTCGACAGTAGCTGAACCTGTATTAGTATTAATCTCAGAAATTTTAATAATTTCATCATCAAAGTTTTTACCATAAATTAAATTGCTGTTATTTATTTTTTCAACTTGCTCTGTATTATTTCTTTCATTATCTCTATTTTTTTCATTATCTCTATTTTTTTCATTATCTCTATTTTTTTCATTGTTTCGTTTTTCCGTTAATTTTATAATAAAATTTTTCTCTTCTTTTTCTTTCAATTCATTGTGTATTCTAAAATTAACATTCTCTTCTTTATAAATAAAATCAACTTTTATCTCTAATCCAAAATTATCTGATAATGTTTTTTTAATAATCTCGTTTATCCTTTTATTAATTAATGACTTGTAAATAAATTCATTTTCTAAATGTAAATATAATATTTCTTCTTCTACACTCCATTTTAAACTATTTGTCCAACCTATACTTGAGGGGATTTCTTTATGAATTATAAAAATGATATTGTTCCAAAACTTTTCAATGATTACTTTTAAATTTTTGCCTTGTTCTATATATTTAACCAAAATATTGATTTTCCCCAAACCTTTAATTTTACTTATTAAGTCTGATTTGATTTTTTCTAACTCACTAAAGTTTAATATTTCTTTAGAACTTAAAATTAAATCCAATGAGTTATTTTTTGAATTATATTTGACTTTTTCTATGATAGCAGAATAAATAGGATCTGGAACTTTTATATTCACTTTTGCCATTCTTTCACCAAAATATCTATCTTCAAAAGAATTCATTTAAACGGTTTCCTCCTCTTATTCTAACACTCATATACCTCTAATATATTTTCAATTCTACTTAATTCATTTAATAAATCAAGTTTAATAGATTTATCTGGTATTTGCATAAGTAGAGTAATGACTATCATATTATCATTCTGTGTTTCTAATTCAATATTTCTAATGTTTACGCCATATTTTCCTGTAACTAATCCTACTTTGCCAAGCTGACCAGGTTGATTAACTGAAACTATTTTAATGTAAATATAATTTCTTCTCAATTTAATATGTTTTTCAAATTCAGTAAAAGCTAATAAAGTAATAAATACTAACAATGCTGTTAAAATAGCTGCTATGTAAAAACCAGCTCCAACAGCTATACCAATACAAGCTACTGCCCACAAACCAGCAGCTGTAGTTAATCCTTTAACAGATATTCCTTCTCTAATAATAGTTCCAGCTCCTAAAAAACCTATGCCGCTAATTACTTGTGCTCCTAATCTAGTTACATCCAAATTACTTCTGTAATTATATAAATCAACTATGTATATTCCTGTTAACATAACTAAAGTCGAACCTACACATACTAAAATATGTGTTCTAAAACCGGCTGGCCTTCGTATACTTTCTCTTTCCATTCCAATTAATCCTGAAAGTAAAATTGACAAAAAAAGCCTAATAAAAATTTGTTTAATTGTCAACATAATCGTACACCTATTTCTTTAAATTTACTAAGCTGATATATTTTGCTATATCTCTATACATCTTTAGCCTAGCTGTAAAACCTTTTACAACCCCTAATTTTTCTTCTTTCATAACATGTGTTACATTGTCTAAATACACTTCTTTAGTCTTTATATTATTTTTAGAAACATATCTTGTCAATGCTACTTCAACCCCATATCTTACTACATCAATATTAGAAATTCCTTCAATTATATATCTCTTTATAGCCCTTTGCCCGGATAAATAAGGTGTTAATTTTTGTGCTAAGTCAGTTGCAAATCTTCCATTATTAAATATACCAATTGACATATCACATTCTCCATTAACAACTGGCATTAGTAGGTCTAATACATGTTTTGGTTTAAGACCGACAAGATCTGCATCTAAGAATAATATAATTTCTCCATTTGTTCTATCTACTCCATTTTTTATTGCTCCACCTTTACCGATATTATCTTTTAGTTCTATAACATCAACCCCAAAACTTCTTGCTATCTGTGCGGTCTTATCTTCTGAACCATCACTAACTACTATAATCCTATCAATTAAATCTATTTCTTTAACTACACTTAAAACATTCCCAATAGTTTTTTCCTCATTATAGGCTGGTATAATAGTAGTTATTGTTTCCATCAGTTTCTCCCCCTAACATTTATGATTTGTTAATTTCCTTAATAAGTTCATCTAACAACTCACTTTCTTTAACTTTTTTTATAATTTCCCCTTTTCTAAAAATTAATCCATTCCCTTTCCCACCAGCAATTCCAAAGTCAGCTTCTCTAGCTTCACCAGGTCCATTTACTGCACATCCCATTATTGCTATTTTCAAAGGCTTATTAATATCTTTTAATCTTTTTTCAGCTTCTGTCACTAATTTAATAAGATCTATTTCAGTCCTTCCACAAGTAGGACATGATATTATCTCTACATTATCTTTGAGTAATCCAATAGATCTTAAAATCTGTTTTCCTACTTTTACTTCTTCAACTGGATTACCTGTTAATGATACTCGAATTGTATCTCCTATCCCCATAAGTAAAAGAGCACCTATTCCTATTGATGATTTAATAGTTCCTTTCCAAATGGTACCAGCCTCAGTTATTCCAAGATGAAAAGGATAGTCAACTATTTCTGCCATTTTTTTGTAAGCTTTTACTGTTAAATGTACATCAGAAGATTTTAGAGAAATCACTATATCTCTAAAATCCATATCTTCAAGTATTCTAATATGGTCCAATGCACTATATACCATTGCATCTTCATTTACTCCACCAAACTTATTAATATATTCCTTACTTATAGAGCCAGAATTAACACCTATTCTTATTGGTACGTTATAGTCTTTACACGCTTTCACTACTTCTTTTATTCTAGATTTTGAGCCTATATTCCCAGGATTTATTCTTAAACCGTCTACACCATTTTTTACAGTTTCAATTGCCAACCTATAATCAAAGTGTATATCTGCTATCAAAGGAATATTTATTTGTTTTTTTATTGCTTTTAAAGCGTTAGCAGATTCAATATCTTTAACGGATACCCTTATTATATCGCACCCTTCGTGTTCTAGTTCCTTTATTTGCTTTACCGTACTATTAATATCCCTTGTATCTGTATTAGTCATAGATTGAACAGTAATTTGAGAATCTCCACCTACTGCTACATTGCCATAAAATATTTTTCGCGTTTTTCTTCTCATATCAACACCTACCTAAAAACATTAAATCTAACCATATCTTTATAAGCGATTATTATCATGAGAATCATCAGAAAAACAAATCCAATGAAGTGTATAAAGCCTTCTTTTTCAGGTTCAATTGGCTTTTTCCTTATAAATTCAATAAGAAGAAACATTAATCTACTTCCATCTAGCGCTGGTATTGGTAATAAATTGAAAAAGCCTAGGTTTACACTAATTAGCCCTATTAATGATAACACACTCAAAACTCCTATTCTTGCTGCTTCTCCAACCATATATATAATTCCAACAGGGCCAACTATATCTTTAGTATTTACATTACCTTGAAAAAGCATTTGAAAAAACTTAAACATCATACCAATAATGAAAATTGTACGTTCAACTCCTATTTTTATCGAATATAGCACCGATTTTTTAGCCTTCGGCATTATACCTATCATAAGCCTATTAGACTCTTTATCTAATACAGGCTTTACAATAAATTTCTTTTCTTCATTTCCTCTTAATACTGTAATTTCCAATTCTTTATCTTTTCCTTTATTAATTTCAGTCACTATTTCTTCCCATTTTGTAATCGTTTTATCATTAATTCGAACAATTTTATCTCCATTTTTTAAACCTGAAACTTCTGCTGGAAAATTCGGAGTAACTTTTTCAATTGTTGTAGTTGGAATTCCAACAACATAAGCTATTATACTAAACACTATTACAGCTAAAACAAAATTCATGAATGCACCAGCAAATAATACTGCTGCTCTCGATAAAATGGGTTTATTATTAAAACTTCTCAAATCATCTGATACTTCATCTTCACCTTCCATTTTAACATATCCACCTATTGGTAATATACGTATTGAATATTCAGTTTCACCCTTTTTTATTTTTGCTAATCTTGGTCCCATACCTATTGAAAATTCATGAACTTTTATATCTACTAATTTAGCTACAATAAAATGTCCAAATTCATGAAATATTACTACTAAGAAAAATACTAATATAGCAGTAACGGCTGTAAGCAATTGCTAACACCACCTATCTATCATATTTTGAAACAATACTTTCTCTAGCCCATTTATCACTTTCTATTATATCATCTAATTTAGGATTATAAATTATTTTATGTTTTAGCATTACTTCCTCTATCAATTTTGGTATATCTAAAAACTTAATTTTTCTATCTAAGAACAATTTTACTGCTACTTCATTAGCTGCATTTAAGACACTTGGCATCGTACCTCCATGTTTTAGAGCTTCAAACGCCAATTTTAAACAAGGAAATGTATCTATATCAGGTTCTTCGAATGTTAATGTTTTAATTTCAGTTAACTTTAATTTTTTTATGTTGCTATACTTTCTTTCTGGATATGTTAAAGCATATTGTATAGGTACTTTCATATCAGGTACTCCTAATTGTGCTATTACCGAACCATCTATAAATTCTACCATTGAGTGAATTATGCTTTGCGGATGTATAACAACTTCAATGTTTTCTATATCTACATCAAACAACCATTTAGCTTCTATAACTTCAAGCCCTTTATTCATTAACGTTGCTGAGTCAATAGAAATTTTTCTTCCCATAGACCAGTTTGGATGTTTTAATGCATCAAAAACACTTACATTTTCTAAATCTTTTAACTTTTTACCTCTGAATGGGCCTCCCGAAGCAGTTAAAATTATTTTTGATACTTCTTCTTTTTTCCCGGATTTTAAACTTTGAAAAATAGCAGAATGTTCGCTATCAACAGGTATAATATCCACATTGTTTTTCTTTGCTTCTATCATTACTATTTCTCCTGCTGTCACCAATGTCTCTTTATTTGCTAAAGCAATTGTTTTCCCAAATTTAATCGCTTCCAAGGTAGGTAAAAGTCCAATCATTCCAACAACTGAAGTCAATACAATATCAGCTTCTTTTTCAGTTGCAACTTCAATTAGCCCATCCATACCACTTACTACCTTTATATTATATACTTTCAGTTTTTCTCTAAGCAATTTGGCTCTACTTTCATCATATACTGCTACAATTTTGGGTTTATATTTTAAAGCTTGTTTTTCTAATAAATCAATGTTTGTATTTGCAGATAATCCAACTATTTTAAAATCATCCAATTCGTTTATAACCTCTAAAGTTTGTGTTCCTATTGAACCAGTAGATCCTAATATGCTTATATTTTTCAAATTATCACTCCTATTATGTTTATTTTAGAACAATAATACAACTTAATAGATTTATCATTATATTTTTACTACTATTTGCTATAACAGTAATTTAATAAAATAATATACAATAGGTGTTGTATATAAAATACTATCAAATCTGTCTAGTACTCCACCATGGCCTGGCATAATATTCCCATAATCTTTTACACCACATAGTCTTTTTATTTTAGATGCAGTAAGATCTCCAATTTGGGCAAATAATGATGATATAATAGCTAATAAAGCGAATTTTATAAAATCAGTTGCTCCAATATACTTAGCAAATAATAAAGTTACAATTAAAGAACCTAAAATCCCTCCAATAGCACCTTCAATAGTTTTCTTAGGACTAAGATGTGGACATAATTTCCTTTTACCAAATATCATCCCTGTAAAATAAGCAAATGTATCTGTTGCCCAAGCCGTAATAAAAACTAACCAAATCATGATATTTCCATTCAACAGTATAATATGGAATAATAAGAAAATTATATATATTTCACTAAAAATAGTAGCCCCAATGTCGTTTATATTTATATTTTTATTAAATACAAAAAACAACATTACAATAAAAAAATAAGCGATTAATGAGAAAAGTATATATGATCGATTGTTTATATATATTAGAATAAATAAGAAAATTGTTATAAAATAATTCAAAAATATCAATGGTTTCACATTTATTTTTCTCACAGTCTTATCAAATTCATATAAACCAATAAGCCCTATAATAAGTACTGATAAATTCAACAAAGCTCCACCTTTTATAACTATAGTAATAAGTAATAATAATCCAATTGCTCCACTAATAATTCTATTTTTCAAAAAATCACCGCCCTATATTTTCCCAAATCTTCTTTCTCTATTTTGATATTCAAGAATTGCTCTATACAAATGCTCTTCTTTAAAATCTGGCCATAATGTGTTTGTAAAATAAAACTCCGAGTAAGCAATTTGATATAGGAGAAAATTACTTACTCTTTGTTCTCCACTAGTCCTTATCAAAAGATCTGGATCTGGTTGATTGCTTGTATATAAATATTTTTTAAAATTCTCTTTATTTATTTCTTCAATATCTATTTTATTATGTTTTACATCAAGTATTATATTTCTAACAGCTTCTATGATTTCATCTCTTGCGCCATAATTTAATGCTATATTCAAAATAAGCTTTTTATTATTTTTAGTTTTCTCAATAGCTTTAATTATTTCCTTTTTAGGTAAATCTGGCAACTCATCAATATTGCCTAAAACCTTAATTCTTACATTATTTTTATGTAGTGTATCTAGTTCTTTTCTTAAATATTCTACCAGTAATTTCATTAAAGTATCTACTTCGTCTTTAGGTCTTGCCCAGTTTTCAGTTGAAAAAGCATATAACGTCAAATATTCAATTCCTAAATTTCCACATGCTTTAACTATCTCTTTTACTCTTTCAACTCCTTCTTTATGTCCTGCAGTCCTCGGTAAAAATCTTTTTTTAGCCCATCTTCCATTTCCATCCATTATTATTGCAATATGCCTTGGTAATTTATTTTTATCTATTAAGCTTCTAAGTTTTTCTATCTTTAAAACCTCTTCACGTGTATTTCCAAACATTTAATAACCTCCATTTTCAGTCATTAAAAACCCCTTCTCAATAAAGAAGGGGACTAGAAAAATCCTACTTTTAAAACTAAGCAATCTTTTTCTTCTAATACTTTTACTATCCTTATATCTTCAAGATTTGCATTTAATCTTTTATTTAATCCACATGTATTTCTTATTTCTATTTTTTTATCCGACTCTATGAGTTCAATTGCATCTATTAAGTTATACCCTAATAAATTGTTATACTTCAATTTATTATTATACCTCCAATAATTCCTTTTCTTTCTTCTCAAATAATTTATTAATTTCTTCAATGTACTTGTCAGTTAATTTCTGAACTTCTTCTTCAGCTTTTCTTAAATCATCTTGAGTTAATTCTCCAGCCTTCTCCATCTTTTTCAAATGCTCATTTGCATCTCTTCTTTCATTTCTTATTGCTACTTTTGCATTCTCTGTTAATTTCTTTAAATGTTTAATTAATTCTCTTCTTCTTTCTTCTGTAAGTTGTGGTATGTTTAGTCTTATGACTTTATTATCAACCGATGGATTTAATCCTAAATCTGATTTTATAATAGCTTTTTCAATAGCTGAAACTGCATTAGCATCCCAAGCTTGAATAACTAAAAGTCTAGGTTCTGGAGCAGAAATATTTGCTATTTGTTTAAGAGGTGTAGGTGTACCATAATAGTCAACCATAATTCTGTCTAACAAAGCTGGATTAGCTCGACCAGCTTTAATACCCATAATCTCTTCTTTATAAACTTTTAAAGTTTTTTTCATTTTCTCTTCTGCCGTTTTGTGAATTTCCAAATACATATCTAAACCTCCTTTACTTGAGTACCTATTTTTTCACCCATAACTACTTTAACAATATTTTCTGGTTGCTCAATACCAAAAACTATAATCGGTATTTGATTATCCATACATAATGACGCTGCTGTTGAATCCATAACACCCAATCCTAAATTTAAAATATCTTTATAGTCAATTACTTCAAATTTCTTTGCATCTGGATTTAACAATGGGTCCGAATCATATACCCCGTCAACACCTTTCTTAGCTAATAGTATTACTTCTGCTTCAATCTCTGCTGCTCTCAAAGCAGCTGTAGTGTCTGTCGAGAAATAAGGATTACCTGTACCTGCTGCAAAAATCACTACTCTGCCTTTTTCTAAATGCCTTACAGCTTTTCTCCTAATATAAGGCTCTGCTATTTGTCGCATTTCTATTGCCGTTTGCACTCTAGTATATACTCCTAAACTTTCTAATGCATCCTGCATAGCTAATGCATTTATTACTGTTGCTAACATACCCATATAATCAGCAGTCGTTCTATCCATTCCTACACCGCTTTTTCCTCTCCAAAAATTACCTCCGCCTACTACTATAGAAGTCTCTACGTTAAGTTCATTTAAAGTTTTTATTTGCTTTGCTATATTCATTATTGTAGTTTTGTCAATACCAAAACCCTTATCTCCAGCTAAAGCTTCACCACTTAATTTAAGTATAATTCTCTTATATTTAACCCCTTTCATTTGAACACTCCTATATATTTTATTCTATATTATTTTATATAATCCTTCAAAATTTAAAATTTATACAACAATAAGAAACAATAGTATTCAAATGGAGAACACAATGTGTTCTCCATAAAAATTACATCTTAATTTGTTTAGCTACTTCTTCTGCAAAATTTTCTTGTTTTTTCTCAATTCCTTCGCCCACTTCATATCTAACAAATCTTCTTATCTTTATATTTTCTCCTATCTTTGCTATCTTCTCTGTTAATATATCTTTAATTGTTACATCTGGATTTTTTATAAAAGGTTGTTCTAGTAAACATACTTCTTTATAGAATTTTTCTAAACGTCCTTCTACCATTTTCTCAACAATATGCTCAGGTTTACCTTCATTTAAAGCTTGTTGTCTTAAAATTTCTTTTTCTTTTTCAATTACTTCAGTTGGTACTTCTTCTCTTGATACATATTTAGGATTTTGTGCAGCAATTTGCATAGCTATATCGCGTACAAATTGTCTGAATTCTTCATTTTTAGCAACGAAATCTGTCTCACTATTCACTTCTACAAGTACACCTATTCTTCCACCGTGTATGTAAGAATCCACAATACCTTCAGCAGCTATTCTTCCTGCTTTTTTAGCTGCTTTTGATAAACCTTTCTTTCTTAGTATCTCAACTGCTTTTTCCAAATCACCATTTGACTCAACTAAAGCCTTTTTACAATCCAACATACCTGCTCCTGTTCTCTCTCTTAATTCTTTAACCATAGAAGCTGTTACAGCCATTTTATCCCCTCCTAATTATTAATAATTAAAAAGGTAAGAGCAGTAAGGGATAAGCTCCCTTCCAACCCTTACCTTACTTTTACTCGTTATCTTGTTCTCCTTGCTTTCCTTCTAATACAGCATTCGCAATTGTTTGTGTTAGCAACTTAACTGCTCTAATAGCATCATCATTGCCTGGAATTACATAATCTACTTCATCTGGATCACAGTTAGTATCTACAATAGCTACAACTGGGATGCCAAGAGTTCTAGCTTCTTTAACAGCTATTTTTTCTTTTCTTGGGTCTACTACAAATAATACATCTGGAAGGCCCTTCATATTTTTTATTCCACCTAAAAACTTTTCCAATCTTTCAGCTTCATGTCTTAGTTTAATTAACTCCTTTTTAGGTAGTACATCAAAAGTACCTTCTTCTTCCATTCTTTTTAACTCATGTAATCTGTCTACTCTCTTTTTAATTGTTCTATAGTTAGTAAGCATACCGCCTAACCATCTTTGGTTTACATAATGCATACCGCATCTAGTTGCTTCTTGTTGAATAGACTCCTGTGCTTGCTTTTTAGTACCAACAAAAAGTACTTGACCTCCATTTTCAACAACTTCTTTAACAAACTTATATGCTTCTTCTATTTTCTCAACTGTTTTTTGAAGGTCAATAATGTAAATTCCATTTCTTTCAGTAAAAATATATTCAGCCATTTTAGGATTCCATCTTCTAGTTTGATGTCCAAAATGAACACCTGCTTCTAGAAGTTGTTTCATAGTAATTACTGCCATATTAAAGCACCTCCGTTGTTTTATTCCTCCACTTGAATCATATTCCAAGAAGACCCATTGGGCACATTTCAAGGAATCATCAAGTGTGTGTAATTTCACTCTAAGTAGTATATCATACCTTTTTTATTTTGACAATATTTTTCTTAAAGATATATAACTATTTATTTAGTTTTTTCAATTTCAGTATCATATCAACTTCCCTTATACTTCTATTTAACTTTTTCGCAATCTCAACATTTCTAAACCCATCATATTTTAATTTTTGAACTTCATTTACTAAATTGATACCTTCTGGATCTTTAAATTCATTATTTCCAATTATTTGGTTGTTATTTGTTAGAGCTTTACCAGTTTCTTTCCCTTCATCTATATCTTGAATCTTCATATAATCATAAATTTCCCTTATTTTTTCTTCTAAATCAAACATTATCTGTTCAAATTCATTGATTTTTTGTTCAAAATATTTAATATAATCTAATGATTCAGACTTTCTATATTCTACTTCATTAAGATATTTGTTTTTTTCTCCATTTTTTATCCAAACAATCAAAGACAATATAATTAGCGCAATACCTAAACATATCAATAATATCGAAGTCATATTACAACCCCTCATCAAATTCTAACATCAAATCTACTACCTAAATAATTCATTTTTATGTCATTTCTTTTATTATCTCCACCTTCTCTTTTTTCTCTTTCATTATTAAAATCTTGATTTTTTTTATTTCTATCATTATCCATTTTTGATTTGTAAGGTTCTTTAGATTTATTAATAGTTTTTTGTTCTTTTTCTATATTCTTCTTATTTTCAAGCACTTCGTTATATAAATTAGTAAATGCCTTATTATTTTCTGACTGCTGAACCTTAGAAAGCATCTGCGTTTTTGAAATTGCTAACCTTAAATCAGCAGTATTAATTTTCATAAATATCCTCCTAATATTATTCAAACGAAGTAATCTTTATTTCTCCGTCAACATTCATAAAAGTACATGGTCCAAGTTTCTCTCTTATAAACATAACACTATTGCCAATAGTAATTTTAACCCCCGGAAAAATCTCTTTTTCTACTTTAATTTTACCATTAGTTTGTGCTTTCATTTTTTCTTCTATACTAATTAATTGTTTTTTTAAAGTCTCTAATTGATTAGTTAAAAATTGTCTACTATCTATAATCTTTACAAGTAATTCTCTTTTTTTATCAGGTAAATTATTGTTTTTTGCCAATCTAGTAAATAATTTTATCGTATTGTCAACTTTTTCTAGATTTGATTTTGTTTCATTTATTTTATTTTTTAATTCTGTATGCTTTAGTTTTAATTCTGTATCTATTCCCACTTCTAATACTGTTACAGTACCCATTGGAGAACCTATCGTTTTTGCTTTAATTTCATTTTTAGCTTTACAAACTCCCCCAACAATTAAACCTTTTCTACCATTTACTTCAATATTATTACCAGAAATTACTTTACTATGCATTATTGCTTCTGCATGTACATTTAAATTAGCATAAATATCACTATTTTCAATAAATTTTGTATAAATATTACCTCTAGATATCAGTTTTCCTTTATGATAACCTTGTATACCTCTTTTAACTATAATATTGCCATTACTTTCAACAATAGCTCCTTCGACTACTCCATTTATTTCAATATCACTCATTGCCTTTACATAAAAACCCGTAATAACATTTCCTTTTATCCTTACTGTACCGTTAAAACTAATATTACCCGTTGAATTGTCTACATTACCAGCAATTTCATATACTTCATAAACAACAATTTTCCCATTCCGATACATAACTTGCCCATCTTTCAATGCATATGCCGCATTCCCATTTTCAGATAAAACTACATTTTTACCTACTTTTAGAAATGCTTCTTTGCCTTTAATAGAAGGTATAATTTCACCGGTTACTGTAATACCGTCTTCACCATTTGTAGCAGGAATTTTTTCTGCTAATAACTGACCTTTTTTAACATTATTTATTATGTTTAAATTTCTATAATCTACACTACCATCTTTTAAAATTTTCGGTTTATGTTCATTTTTAATGTTAAAATACCATTTGATATAACCATCTTTTCCTTCTACTGGCTTTTTCCCTTGTGCAATACAAATTTTTTCGTTATAAACTTTATTTTCAAAAATCTCTTTTAACTTTTCATAATCAAGTCCGTATTTTATTTTTTCCTTTACTTTATTAACAAATTCATCAAACTCTATATTTTTACCTCCATCAGGTGGCAGCAAAGTTACATAACCATACATCTTATCTTCCGATATATCAATTAAAACTTCTTCATCAATCAATATTTCATCCTGTTTTGGTGCGAATCGCACAAAATTACTTTTAGCTCCACTTATTGCATTAACAATAGCCTCTAAATCATATTCTTTTATCTGCTTTCTATTGATCTCTTCCAACACATCAGATAAACTGATTTCATTCCCTGTATTATTATTTATCTGAATATAAACTCCATCTTCTAAATACTTAAACTCAAAATTATTAATATTGCTTTTCTTTGATAGATTTTCTTCTAATTTATTAATTTTTATACTCATTTACTCACCACCTGAACAATTAAAATATTCCTATATGTTTTAACTTGCTTTTGATAGAAATAAGAGCTTTACTATGTAATTGTGATATCCTTGATTCGGAAACTCCTAAAATCTCACTTATCTCCTTATAAGTTAGTTCATCATAGTAATACAACGATATAACCATTTTTTCTTTTTCTGGCAAATTATCAATTATTTCGCTAATTATGGATTTTATTTCTTTTTTTTCAAATTGCCCTTCTGGAGTATCATGGCCATTTTTAAATATTATTTCATTACCAGAAGCAATGATATCTTCTAACGAAACAATATTATAAATCGAAACTTCTCTAAATAATTTTTCTACTTCTTTTTCATCAATATTTAGCTTTTTAGCAATATCTTTATGTGTAACTGTTCTTCCTAAATTATTCTCTAATTCTCTAACAATTTCCTCCAATTCTTTAGCTTTTTTTCTCAAAGATCTAGGAATCCAATCTAGTTTTCTTAAATTATCTATTATCGCACCTCTAATTCTAATCTGAGCATATGTCTCGAATTTTAACCCTCTATTGATATCAAACTTTTCTATAGCATCTATTAGGCCAAATACTCCATAGCTCAACAAATCATCAAATTCTATATTGCCACTATAATAATTATATAGCCTTCCAGCTACAATTTTAACTAAATATACGTATTCTTCAACCAATTTTTGTTTATATTCAATATTATTGGTGGCTTTATACCTATCCCATATTTCTTCAATGGTCATATTAAAATCCTCCTGTAAGATGGATGCTATAATTCTATTATGTAGACTATAGCCATAATTGCCTTTAAATATATTTACATCCTCTACCAATTGTTTTTACCATTAAAGAACCATCTTCACAGTTTAATTCAATAGTTCTACCATAATTCCCTCCTGTATCTTCAGCTACTATCGGAATACCGTATTCTTTTAATTTCTTTTTTGATGCTATCACATTTCTATCACCTATTCTCAGTAGCTCATTTTGAGTACTGAACTTAAACATCTGCGAACCACCAGCTAATTTAGCTACTAGAACATTCTTATTTGCTCCAATTTTAATCATTTTTTCAACCAGCATTTCAATTGCAGTATCTGCAAATTTTGCCTTGTTTGAATTATTTTTTATCTCTAGGCTAGACGGTAACATTATATGAGCTAACCCACCAATTTTATTTATTCTATCATATAGAGCAATCCCTACACATGAACCTAATCCTAAAGTCATGATTATACAAGGTGATTTACAAACTGCTAAATCTGCCATTCCAACTTTTATTACTTTCATATTCCAACTACCCCTAATTTTTTTAACATTGTTTCAAAAGAATCTAATTCTGGTATTAAAAACAAATTTCCAGTTACCTGATTATTTCCTTCTTTAAACTGAGTTTCGATAAACAAAACCTTATCACTAATATATCCAAACTGTATAGCAGGCACACTTAAAATCGCTCCCGCCATATCAAACGCTATCGATGGAACCGAAATCTTCAAAACCATATTAGAAAGTGTACTTAAAGAATTTATATAAGAAGCAGCAAGTATATTACCAACTTCAGATAAAGCCGACATATCCATATCAGTAAATTCATCTCTTTCATTACTGCTTTTAAAAAGTAAATTTAATAAGCAACGTGCAGAATCTATATTCAAAATGAACATGATGCTTCCTTTTATATCTCCACTCATTTCAAAATAAATACCAACAACAGGTTTTTCTGCTCCACCGAGTATATTTGCTACCTCATTAAAATCTAAGATTTTTACTTGAGGTACATCCATATTTATTTTCTTATTTATCATACTTGCTAGTGCAGTTGCTGCATTCCCAGAACCTATATTACCTATTTCTTTTAATACATCCAACAACATAATATTTAAATTATTTATATCCATTATTAACACCTCTAAATATTTATTATGCTGTCTATAAAACTTTTTTCAGATTTAAAAGCATAATCAATTTTCCATCTTTTTTCCCTATACCTTTAATAAATTCAGCTGTATTTGCCTCTCCTATTGCAGGAGGATTGTCCACTTCATTATCATTCAAATAGATAACTTCTGATGAAGAATCTACTATTAACCCAATTACAAAATCTTGTATTGAAACAATTATAACTCTTGTATCATTATTATAATCTTTTATTGGTAATCCAAATCTTTCTCTTAAATCAATAACAGGAATAACCTCTCCACGTAAATTTATAACCCCTTTGACATAAGGCTTAGTATTTGGTACTCTCGTTATATTTGTAATCTTCTCAATTGTTTTAACATATTCAATTTCAATTCCATAGCTTTCATCTTCTAATTTAAATAAAACATACTGATTTGTATTTAAATTCTCTTTCGAATTCAAAATATCACCTCCTACTTACCTAAAATAAGGAATTTATATCAAGTATAAGCGATATACTACCATCTCCTAAAATTGTTGCTCCTGCTATATATCTAGTTCCTGACAAATATTTTCCTAACGATTTTATTACTATTTCCTGTTGTCCTATAAGCTTGTCTACAATCAGACCTGCTTCTTTATCTCCCTTTTTAGCAACAACTGTAATCAATTCCTCACTCTCATCTGTTTCATCCGATTTTTGGATTCCCAAAACTTCATTTAATCTAACTATTGGCAGTGTTTTATCTCTAAATAAAACTACTTCATGATTCTGTATTTTTCTAATAGCTTTACTTTCAATAGTTGTAATTTCTTTTATAGAACTTAATGGTAATGCATAAATTTCATCTTGCAGTTTTATTAATAATGCTTGAATTATTGCTAACGTTAGCGGTATTCTTATTGTGAATTTAGTACCTTTTCCTTTTTCAGTTTCAACTTCAATATTACCACCTATAGCTTCAATTTTATTTTTAACTACATCTAATCCAACACCTCTGCCTGAAATATCTGATATTTTTTCAGCTGTACTAAAACCAGCTTTAAAGAGTAAAGAAATTATTTCTTCCTTGGACATGTTATGTGCTATTTCTTCCGTTATTATTTTTTTATCTATTGCTTTACGTTTAACTTTTTCCAAGTCAATACCTCTACCATCATCCTCAACTTCTATAACTACATTATTACCATCTGGATACGCTCTTAAATATAAAGCTCCAGACTCTTTTTTACCAATTTCTAGTCTTTCTTCTGGACTTTCTATTCCATGATCTATTGAATTTCGTATTAAATGTATTAAAGGATCTCCTATCTCATCAATTACTGTTCTATCTACTTCAGTTTCCTCACCAGACATAATTAGTTTAATATTCTTGCCTAAATCTTTGGACAAATCTCGCACCATTCTAGGAAATCTATTAAAAACTCTATCTATAGGTACCATTCTTACTTTCATAACTGCATCATGTATACTAGTAGTAATTCTTTCTAAATATTCAATTGCTTCGTTCATGTTATGATTTTCAGAACGACCACCAACTTCCTCCATTCTCGTTTTAATAATAATTAATTCACTTACAAGATTCATCAAATTGTCAAGTCTATCGATATCAACTCTAACAGTCTTTCCTATTTTATTATTTTTCTTTTTACTTTTTTTCTCAGTTTTAACTTGAGTTTTATTTTGTACATTATTAGTTCCTTTACTAGTTTCTTCTAAAGCCTTGTTGTTATTTATACTATCTACAGTTTCAATTTTTTTTATTTCAATAGTTTCAACATCAGTTATTCTATTCAATTCATCTAAAATAATATTTTTATCACTTTTACTTAAAATTGTTATCGAAAAACTTAAATCAAATTTTTCATCTTCTATATCTTCAGCTGAAGGTTTTGAATGAATTATTTCTCCATATTTTTCTAATGTATTAAATATAACGAATGCTCTTGCCGCTTTTAACATACAATCTTTTTTTAATGTCACATCAATCGTATATGCATTTAATCCCTTTTCCTGCGCCTTTTTTATAATATTAATAACATATTGATTAAGGTTATTTACACTATCAACTTTATCAGTTTTTACTGTTTCTATACTAGTTTCGGATTGATAATCTTTATCGTTATTTAAAATAGAATTTAACTTGATAATCAAATCTTTATTATCTTGCTCTCCCTCTTCACCTTCTACAGCTATGACATTAATATGCTCTTCGAGAGCATCAAAACATTTAAATAATAAATCGATAACATCAGTATTAATAGCTAATTTGTCATTTCTTATTGCATCTAGCAAATTTTCCATTTCATGCGTCAAACTTGCTATTTTAGTAAATCCCATTGTACCAGACATGCCTTTTAAAGTATGTGCTACTCTAAATATTTCATTAATCAATTCTTTATCATCAGGATTTTTTTCTAAACTTAGTAAACTCTCATTTAAATTATGTAAATGTTCTTTAGACTCATCTATAAATATGTCAAGATATTGACTAATATCCAATTATAACACCCCCAATATATTTAAAATTTCATCTGAAATTGAATTCAAAGGTAATACTTTGTTTATACCCCCGATATTTATTGCAGCTTTTGGCATTCCAAATACAACACAACTTTTTTCATCTTGTGCAATAGTAAAACCATTATTTTCTTTAATAAGTTTTATACCCTGACTTCCGTCAGAACCCATTCCTGTTAATATCACACCTATTTTTTTTAGATATCTAATTTTTGCAACTGATTCCATTAAAACATCTACAGATGGTCTATGCCCAGAAACAGGCTCTTCTTTGTTTAATCTTATGTATACTTTATTAATACCTACTTCATCTAATGTCATGTGATAACCACCTGGAGCAATATAACAATATCCTCTTTTCACTAACTCTCCATCTTCACCTTCCTTTACTACAAGATGTGACATAGAGTTTAATCTATTAGCTAGAGATTTAGTAAAACCCTTTGGCATATGCTGCACGACAACTAAAGCAGCATTTATTTCACTTGGTAAATTAGGTATTATTGACTGAAGTGCTCTTGGACCACCAGTAGAAGTTCCCAAAGCAACTATATAATCTAATTTTTCTTTTTTACTAGTTATAGTTATAGAACTCTTTCTTAAAACCGTATGCTTATCCATTACAGTATTTAGTAAGACAGCTTTTGCAGCTACTTTAACTTTATTTATAATTTCTTCTTTTTTATCTTGACTCCCAACTTTGAAAATATTAGTTGGTTTTGTAATAAAATCAACAGCTCCATATTCTAAAGCTCTTAAAGTTGCTTCAGCCCCTTGGCTAGTCAAACTGCTAAGCATTACAACTGGTTTTTTGAATTTCTTCATAATCTCTTTTAATGCTGTAATGCCATCCATCACAGGCATTTCAATGTCTAATGTAATAACATCAGGATCTAAATAGGATATTTTATCTAAAGCATCTTTACCATTTTTAGCAGTTCCAATTACTTCTATCATTTCATCACTAGACAAAATATCACTTATTATTTTACGCATAAATGCTGAATCATCTACAACTAATACCTTTATCATATTAGATCATCCCTTTTTTTCTTAATTTTCTTTGTTGTTCAAAAATATATTTAATCAATCGTTCTCTATCTTCATCTTTAATTTCAATAAATTTGATTCCTAAAGAAAATTTAAATTTATCATTTTCTATCTCTTGAACTCTTACAACTGTTCCCAAAGCTGTTATACTAAAATCTTTTATTGAAATGTGCAATTTTATTAAATCTCCAACAGAATGTTTAAAGTTGCAAAATACTCTTATACCACTACCACTAATATCCTTAGCTATACAGTTCTCAATCGTTTCTTTTTCCTCATCATCAAGCTTTAAATTATATACTTTTTGTACATCTAATTTTACTGATAATCTGTAGTAATTCCTTTCTTGTAATTTTGTAATACAACTTATTTTCTCAATTTTTAACTTATATATATCTTTATATTCACGTTCAATAATTTTTGCTTTAAATATAAATCTTCCTTTATCTTCACGAAAATATGAAATTTCAATTAAACTCCCAACATGTAAAGGTATTAATGCACTTTTTTGTATAGGACCACTTATTATATAAATATTATCATCAATAATATCAAGTATCTGACTTGCATATTTATTATTTGTTTTTGTATTAATTTCTCTAATTTCTATCTTGTCACCTATGACTGGGTACTCGCCTAATATCTTTTTTTTTTGCATTAAATATGGTCCTCCTTTTGAAATAAATCTTTTTATGTATATAGGGTTTCTTCAAATATTAGTAAAACTATTTACTTATTATAATTTAAAAAATAATTCTTAAATTTTTCAATAAATTTTTTAAAATCATTACCATTGTTGTTGTTTTAATTGCCAACAATTTTTAAAGCAATAGTATTTATTCTTTTGACAAAAGAAGAATTTGGATGTAATAAAGTTATCGGCTTTTGAAGTTTTACAGATTCTACTAATAATTTGCTATTTTGTATATACCCTAAATTTATTAACTCAAAATTTAAAAATCTTTTAGTAACTCTATTCAACTTTTCATATACTTCTTTAGCCTCATAATAATTATCGGCTTTATTTACTACTAAATTAATTTTGTTATAACTACAATTAGAAATAATCAACGTTTTAATTAATGCATATGCATCTGTTAGAGAAGTGGGTTCAGGAGTAGTAACTAAAATAATTTCATTAGCAGCTTCAATAAAACTCAATACAGTTCTTGATATACCTGCTCCAGTATCAATTAATATAAAATCTGCAATTCCAGACAATTTTTCAAGTTGACTAGTCAATTCATACAATTCTCTTTCTTTAATATCAATTAACTCTTCTAATGCTGACCCTCCAGCAATAATTTTTAGTCCACAAGGACCTTCCGTTATAATTTCTAGAATATCTTTTTTCCTTTTTATAACATCAGCGATAGTATGTTTAGGCATAATCCCTAAAGCTATATCAACATTAGCCAAACCTATATCTGCATCAAAAATGACTGTTTTATATCCAAGTTTGTTTAATGAAATCGCTAAATTAATTGTAAAATTAGTTTTACCAACTCCACCTTTGCCACTAGTTATAGCCATAACTCTAGTTTTATTATTAATTTTATTTTCTATTTTTGCTTTATTGCTTTTGTATTTACTCACCATTTGTCTCAATCTATACGCTTGATCTCTCATACTGTAACTCTCCAATCAAATATTTACTTAATTTATTTACATCAGCAATCTCAATATCATCTGGAACATTTTGACCAGTA
The DNA here is from genome assembly GCF_050286925.1 of Caloranaerobacter longqiensis. Classification (NCBI taxonomy): domain Bacteria; kingdom Bacillati; phylum Bacillota; class Tissierellia; order Tissierellales; family Thermohalobacteraceae; genus Caloranaerobacter; species Caloranaerobacter longqiensis. The sequence goes on along the minus strand of NZ_JBFWFX010000003.1, from coordinate 162,757 downwards.
GTAAAATAAGACAATGGTTTATTTGAATAATATCTAGTATTTAAAATAATACCTAAATTATCGACTTCATCTAACTTAGTAAAAATAATTTTATACTCTGGAATATTTTTATATTTGTCAATAATAGATTTAATAGTATTCATACTAGATGTTGCACTTAATACTAAATAAACTTCCTTATTATTAACAGAATTAATTAATTTCCTTACTTCTTCAATTTTTTCGTTATCTTTATGATTTCTCCCGGCAGTATCTATTAAAATAATCTCTTTATCTTTTAATTTCGACATAACTTTATAAATATCCTCTATATCATAAATATTATTTACTGGAATACTTAATATATCTCCATAAGTTTTTATCTGTTCTGCAGCCCCTATTCTGTATGTATCTGCATTAATAATTCCAACTTCTAAATTTTCATATAAACATATTTTGGAAGCAATTTTAGCTAAAGTAGTAGTTTTCCCTACGCCAGTTGGTCCAATAAAAAATATGATTTTGTTTGGTTTTGACAAGTCTATAGGTTCTGGATTGCCTAGATACTCAATTAAATGATATCTAATTATATCTCTAATAGATTTATCATCCTTATCTTCAACATTAAATCTTTCATTTATTTTATTTAATATTTCATCAGCTATGTGTTCTTCTACTCCTCTTTCAATAAGAATATGTTTATACATAATTAATTTTTCTGATAAATTACTCTTCTCTTTTTTAGTAGCACTTATAATCATATCTTCTATTAATTTCCTTAATTCTTTAATTTCTTCATTAAGTTCCTTTTGAGCATTATTTATTTCATCATTAAATGACTTACTGTGATAATCTATACTTTTATTTGCCCGATTGTCTATTACATTTTTCACCTCATAACTTTCATCTACTGCAGCTACTACTTCTATCAATGGTTTTTTAAAAAAACCAAAAAAACCAGTTTGTTTTATTTTCCTTGTATGAAGTATAACTGCCTCTGTACCAAGTTCTCTTTTAACTTTATCCATAACTTCTTTATTTGTTTTTCCAATGTATCTCTTTACCTTCATTATAATGTCACCATCCCTAATGACTGAACTTCAACTGTAGGTTCTATTTCATTATAAGACAGTACTACTAAATCTTTTATTAATTGTTCAGTCAATCTCTTAAAATATATTCTAACTATAGGAGCTGTTAAAACTATTGGTTGTTCTCCTATTGAAGTTGCTTTTTCTATATTTTTCGATAAGCTTTGAAGAATTTTCTGAACTTTTGTTGGCTCTAATGCCAAATATGAACCTGTTTCTGACTTATTAATAGAGTCCATAATTAATTGTTCTAGTTCACCGTCTAACGTAATTACTTTTATTTTATTGTTTTGCACATATTTTTTTGTTATATATCTTGATAATCTCTGTCTTACATATTCAGTTAATAAATCTGGGTCTCTAGTAACAACACCATAATCCGCAAGAGCTTCTAAAATAGAAACCATATTTCTAATTGAAATTTGCTCTTTTAATAAATTTGCAAGAACCTTCTGTATCTCACCTATAGAAAGAACATTGGGGATAAGCTCTTCTATTAAAGCAGGATATTCTTCTTTTATATTATCTATTAAAACTTTAACTGCTTGTCTATCAAGTAACTCGTGTGCATATTTTCTAATTATTTCAGTCAAATGAGTTGCTATGATAGATGGTGGATCTACTACAGTATAACCTAATATTTCTGCTTTTTCTCTCTCCTCTTCGGTTATCCATTTAGCTGGTAAACCAAATGTAGGTTCAATAGTATCTATCCCAGATAATTCTCCCTTAGCTGTTCCTGGATTCATAGCCAAATAATGATCAAATAATAATTCTCCTTTTGAAACTTCTACACCTTTTATTTTAATTACATATTCATTTGGGTTCAGTTGTATATTATCTCTTAATCTAACCATAGGAACTATTATACCAAGCTCCAATGCAATTTGCCTTCTAATTAATACAATTCTATCAAGCAAATCCCCACCTTGATTTACATCAGCTAAAGGTATAATTGCATAACCAAATTCCAATTCTATGTCATCTACTTTTAATAATGACATTACATTTTCTGTCTTTTTAACTTCTTCAACTTCTACTTCTTCTGCAATTTCTTTTTCTTCTTCAACGTTCTTTTGAATATTAATTTGCATATTATAACCTAAATAAAAGAATATACCTGCTAAAAATATGTATGGCAAAAATGGTAATGGAGTAACAATTCCTAATAAAGACAGTACACTACCGATAATATACATAATTTTAGGATGGCTATTAAAAAGCTGTTTAATAACATCTTGTCCAAGATTCGATTCTGAAGCAGCTCTAGTTACAACTATACCAGTAGCAGTTGATATTATAAGAGCTGGTATTTGGCTAACCAAACCATCTCCTACCGTTAATAATGTGTATTTATGAAGCGCTTCCATAAATGTTAATTTTTTGGTTAAAATTCCTATAACAAAACCTGCACAAATATTTATTATAGTAATAATAATACTAGCTATCGCATCTCCTTTAACAAATTTACTAGCACCGTCCATCGCTCCATAAAAATCGGCTTCTTTCTGTATCTCACTTCTTCTTTTTTTAGCTTCCTCTTCTGTAATAAGCCCTGAATTTAAATCTGCATCTATAGCCATCTGCTTTCCTGGCATAGCATCAAGAGTAAATCTAGCTGCAACTTCTGCTACTCTTTCAGCACCTTTAGTAATTACTATAAATTGTATTATTACAATTATTAAAAATATGATAAAACCTACTATGGGATTTCCCTTGATTACAAAATTCCCAAAAGTCTCTATAACACTTCCTGCATCTCCATCTGTTAAAATGTATCTTGTTGTTGATATATTCAAAGAAAGTCTATAAAGCGTAGTTATTAATAATAAAGATGGGAAAACTGAAAATTGTAAAACTTCTTCAGTATACATTGCAATTAAAAGGATTAATAATGCAAAAGATATATTTAGAGTTAAAAGTATATCTAAAGCACCTTTAGGAACAGGTATAATAATCATCAAAATTATTGCAATAATAAATATCGCTACTACAATATCTCCAAATTTCATAATTGTCCTCCTAACTTATTAGACCTTTTTAAGGCTATAAACATATGCTAGTATTTCGGCTACTGCTTGATAGAGTTCTTCTGGAATTACCTGTCCTATCTCAATATTATTATATAAATGTCTTGCTAGCCATTTGTTTTCAATAATTGGTACAGAAGATTCTCGTGCCACCTTTTTAATATTTTCAGCAATTATATCTTTGCCTTTAGCAATTACATATGGAGCGTCATATTTTTCTTTGTCATATTTCAAAGCAACTGCATAATGTGTTGGATTAGTAATAATAACATCCGCTTTAGGTACATCCTGCATCATTCTGCGCATAGATATTTGACGCTGTTTTTCTTTTATTTTTGATTTAATAACAGGATCACCTTCTGTTTGTTTATATTCTTCCTTAATTTCTTGTTTTGACATTCTTAGGCTTTTTTCATATTCCCACCATTGATATGCATAATCCAATACGGATAATACAAACAAAACCAATCCTATTCTAATAGCAATTTCAAATGACATTTTAGCTATATAAAATACAATATTGGATATATTTTTTTCTAATAATCGCATAATATTTTTAATTTGCCCCATAATATAAGAATACATGATATAACTTATTAACGTTATTTTTAAAAAAGATTTTACTAATTCTACAAATGCCCTTTTTGAAAATATGCGTTTGAAACCTTCTATAGGATTTATTCTGCTAAATTTAATTTGTAAAGTTTTTGTTGTAAATAAAAACCCTACTTGAAAATAATTAATAATTAATGCAAAGATAAAAGCAACTCCTAAAACTGGGGCAACAATTTCAGTTGTTTTTAAAATAATATATCTTAATAGTAAAATAATTTCTCTCTTTGAATAAAAATCGTCAGAAATTAAATATTCACTATAAATATAACTTATATGTTCTTTTAAACTGTTGAACATATAGTTGCTAAAAATTTTCAAAGTTAAAAATATAAATAGTAGTAACAGGGCAGACGTTAATTCTCTACTCTGTAGCACTTGCCCTTTTTCTCTTGCTTCTTTTCTCCGTTTCGGAGTAGGCTTTTCCGTTTTCTCTCCACTTGCAAATAATTGCAATTTTATGCTATTTAACATTTGTAATCATTCCTTATTCTACTTTAAGAAAGAAAATACTCGAAAAATTTGTTCATATAAATTACATATAAAAGCAATAATGAAAGGTATCGTTAATATCAAAGTAATAACCCCTATTGCAATTCTTAAAGGCATTCCAACTACAAAAACATTCATTTGTGGCATAGTTCGTGCCAATATCCCTAGTATAATATTAGTTATAAATATAGTAGCCAATATAGGGCTACTAAGTTTAAAAGCTATAACAAATATATTACTAGTAATTATAAGTATTTCTTTATAAATGGTTGTTTTGATGACATAACTTCCTAAAGGAATTATTGTAAATGAATCCAATAAAGTCTTTATCAATATATGATGACCATCTATAACTAAAAAAGTCAATAAAGCTAAAATATAATAGAAATTCCCTGTTATGGGAACTTGTATATTACTGTTAGGATCTAGTACATTTACCATACTAAAACCTAATTGCATATCTACTAACTTACCAGCTAAATATAGTGAAGAGAAAAATAAGTACATGATAAATCCGATAAATATACCTAAAAATAATTCTCTTAATATATAAATTATAAAAAGATAAATGTCTATTTGTGTTTGATTGAATTCAACTATATTAATCATTATCAGTGTAAGAAAAAAAGTAAAAACTATTTTGAATATTGTTGGTACATTTCTTCTGCTAAATATCGGGGTAATGATAAAAATTCCACTTAATCTAACAAATACTAACAAAAAAGCAATGTATTTATTTATAATCAATTGTATAACATCTACCATAAAATTCACCATTAAATTATTTTATAAACGTATTCATATTTTCAAAAAGTTTATTAGTAAAATCTAAAATAAGATTTAATAGCCAAGGTGAAAATATTAAAAACGAAATCATTACAGCTATTATTTTAGGAACAAAAGCTAATGTAGCTTCTTGTATCTGTGTTGTTGCTTGAAATATACTAACAGCTAATCCTATTAACAAGCCAAAAATCAGCATTGGAGAAGAAAGCATTAAAACCATCTTCATCGCATCTTGAGCTAAACTTATAATATCCCCTTGGCTCATTTATATCACTCCTATTAATTGAAACTTAATAATAACTGTTTTACAACAAGATTCCATCCATCTACCATAATAAAAAGTAATATTTTAAATGGCAAAGATATCATAACTGGTGGTAACATCATCATACCCATTGACATTAATGTACTTGCAACCACCATATCTATTATTAAAAATGGTATAAATAATATAAATCCCATCTGAAAAGCTGTCTTTAATTCGCTAATCATAAAAGCAGGTATTAATACTCTTGTCGGTATATCTTCTAATTTTAAGTCATTTCTTTCTTCAATACCTGATGCTTTAATAAATAAAACTAAATCTTTCCCTCTAGTTTGCTTAAACATGAATTCACGAATTGGTTCTAATGCATTATTAAAAGCTTCTTCTTGGCTAATCTCTCCACTTAAAAAAGGCTGAATAGCTTGTTCATTAATCTGATCTATAGTTGGACCCATGATAAAAAATGTTAAGAATAATGCTAGCCCAATTAAAACTTGATTTGGTGGCGTCTGTTGTGTTGCTAAAGCATTACGCATAAAAGAAAGTACAATAATTATTCTAGTAAAACTTGTAACCATTATTAAAATAGAAGGGGCCAAAGTTAATATAGTTAGCAAAATTAATATTTGTATACTTATAACATAATCATTCGGATCATCTGTATCTTTCAAAGATATTGTCTTTCCAAATAAAGAAATTTCAGGGGCCCCATACACAACAGAATTACAAAGTACAATTAATACAGTTGTAATTATAAGAACTTTTACTATCTTAGTCATATTTATTCATCCTACTCACTTATAGTTCATAATAATCTTATTAATGTTTTGCATTTTTTGTAAAATTAATTTTCATAAGAAATTTTTCTAAATATTTATCAAAACTAGACTTATTAATTATATTACTGTCAGATTTTAATGATTCAATATTTTCTAATTTATCAATCAAAATTATACTATTGTTATTATAAGCTAATATATAATATTGTCCATACATTTCTAATACCAAAATCTTGATGCCGTTTATATTTAGAATATCAATAATTTTAATTCTATGTTTTTTACCTACAGCATTTAATTTAAAGTTCAATATTCTACCTAGAAATAATATAGCTAAAATAATCAGAATGAAACCAAATGTAAAACTAATTAAATTAATGAAAGAATAACCCCTGTTATTATCAATGTAACTGGAGCCAAAAGCATACTCATTAACAAGTAAAAAACTAGAAATAGAAAATAATTCTAAAAAAATATTTCTCATTGTTAACCTAATACTTTTTTTACAGCTTCTATAACTCTATCTGCTTGAAATGGTTTCACTATAAAATCTCTAGCTCCAGCTTGAATTGATTCAATAACCATAGCTTGTTGTCCCATAGCTGAACACATTATTATTTTTGCATTTTCATCAAACTTTTTAATTTCCTTTACAGCCTGAATTCCATCTACTTCTGGCATTGTAATATCCATTATTACTAAATCTGGTTTAAGCTCTTTATATTTTTCAATAGCTTTAGCCCCATTATCAGCTTCACCTATAACCTCATATCCATTCTTATTCAAAATGTCCTTAATCATCATTCTCATAAAAGCAGCATCATCAACAATAAGTATTCCTTTACCCATATTAATTCCTCCTTATTATTTCTTTTTAAATTTTATTTATTTGTTCTTTTTGATGGGTTTACAATATCTGTTATTCTAACACCAAAATTATCATCAATTACTACAACTTCACCTTTAGCAATAAATTTGCCGTTTGCAAATATCTCTAAAGGTTCTCCAACTAGCTTGTCCAATTCTATAACTGTTCCAGGACCAAATTCTAAAATCTCACTAATCTTTTTAGTTGTTCTACCTAATTCAACAGTAACTTCTACAGGTATCTCCTGTATTAAATCAATGCTTTCATTATATTCTATTTTTTTATTCTCATCAAAGGACTGGAATTCTACTTTTCTTACATTAATATGTTCTTGTTCCTTAATTTCTTTGTTATTCGCATTATAACTTAAATTTTCTATGCTATTCATGGACTCATTATCTGACTTTTCATCTTCTTCTTGACTAATTAAATCTGTATTTTTATCCGAATTATCAAAATTAGAATTAGATTCTTGTCCTAAAAGCCTACTTACCATATTTTTCGCAAAATCAATTGGTAGAAGTTGCATTATTTCACTATCAACTAAATCTCCAATGATCATTCTAAAAGATATTTTAACAATAGTTTTATTTTTAAAAATATCTAAATCTATATTGTCATCATTTAGCTTTATTAAAAAAGCTCTAGGAGGCTCAATATCAATAACTGTAGAAAACATCTCTGACAGTGAAGTACTTGACGAACCAACCATTTGATTCATTGCTTCACTTATGGCACTTAAATCCATCTCATTTAACTCTCTATCTATATTTGTACCATCACCACCCATCATAAGATCGGTAATAACTTTTACGTCATCTGTTTTTAATATTAATAAATTTGAACCTTCAAGTCCTAACTTATATTTCACATCTACAGCTACAAATGGTACCGCGTATTTTTTCGAAAGCTCCTCTGTATTAGTTACCTCTACTTTAGGTGTTGTAATAGTAACCTTTTTACCAAGCAAAGTATATAAAGTTGTTGCTGCTGTTCCCATACTGATATTTCCTATTTCTCCTAGTGCATCCTTTTCTATTTCAGTTAGTTCTTCATTTACTGTAACTGATTCATTATTATCTGCTAGCTCTCCTTTTAGTAAAGCATCTATTTCTTCTTGTGAAAGCATATTATTCGTCATCTATATCTTCACCATCCTTTTTGACTCTGGTAATCTTAACAGCCATTTTATTATTTTTAACTCCAGGTACCCCATAAAACTTCGTTTTCGAACCCACTTTAACTTCTAATTCACTATCTCTTGTTTTATTAAGCTTTATAACATCACCTACTCGTAAATCTAATAAATCTTTAACTGTAATCATAGTACTACCGATTTCCACTATTAAAGGTACCTTTACCTTTTTTATTCTCTTTTTAACAATCTCTATTTCGGTTGAATCAATATCTTTATTGTTTGTCGAATACCAAAGTTTAGTGCTTAATTTGTTTAATATAGGTTCTATTGTTAAGTAAGGAATACATATATTAGCCATTCCTTCAGTTTCTCCTATTTTTATATTTAATGTAATTAATACTATTGTTTCACTAGGAGAAATTATTTGTATAAATTGTGAATTAGTTTCTATTTTCTCTAAAGATGGTTTCAACTCTAATATATTATCCCAAGCTTGCGTTATTATATCTTGAATTCGATAAAAAACTTGCTTTAATAATACTAGCTCTATTTCAGTAAAACTACGATTTAATTCAATATTACTACCATTACCACCTAATAATCTATCTATAACAGCATAAGCAATATTAGGTGAAATGTCCAAAATAATTTGTCCCGATAATGGGTTAAAATTTATAATTGAAAGAAAAGCAGGGTTTGAAATTGCATTACTAAACTCACTAAAAACATATTGATCAATAGTTAATACTTCTACATTTATAGGTGCTCTTAAATAACCTGATAAAAACGTCTGTAGTAATCTAGCTAACTTGTCATGAATAATGCCCAATGTCCTCATCTGGTCTTTAGCTATTTTTTGCGGATTTCTAAAATCATATTTTTTTACTTTCTTTTCTTTTGCTTCTTCTTTTATTTCTTTAACATCTACTTCTCCAGAAGTTAAAGCCTTGAGTAGGGCATCTATTTCACTCTGTGAAAGAACTTCAGACAATAGTTATACCTCCCTACTGTACAATTAATTCTTTAAAATATATATTTGTTATATCTTTAGTATTAAATAATTCTGCTAATTTTGCTGTAATTTCTCTCTGAAGCAGAACTTGTCCATCACTACCCTCTAATTCTTTTTCTGTTTTACTTCTAATAATCTCATTAATCTGATTATTTATTAAAAACTTCTTTTTCTCTAATACTTTTAATAATTCCTTATCTGTTACTTCTATAGTAATATCGACTTTAACAATACTACTACTATCCTTTACATTACTATACATCTCACCTACATCAAAATAAAACTTCTCTTTTGGTTTATTAACATCTGCCTTACTTTTAATATATAAAAATGAGAAAACAGCTACTAAAACTAATGAAACTGCTAATATTACAACAGCAATAACTAAAATCTTTTTACTATTCATATTTACAACCCCTTTTATTAATCTGGTTCCCATTTTGCATAAGATGATTTTAAAATTACAATATCAACTCTTCTATTTTTAGCTTTATTTTCAGGCGTATCATTAGGAGCTACAGGTCTATAATAAGCATATCCAGCCGAAGATATTCTATTTCCTTCTATTCCCTTTTCTTCTATTAAAAATCTTAAAACATTAGTAGCTCTAATAGCAGATAATTCCCAATTTGATGGAAATTTTGATGTTCTTATCGGATCTGTATCTGTATGTCCTTCTATTTTTATATGCTTGGATTTAAATTCATTCCTATTAAGTATATCCCCTATATATCTTAAAATTTCTTTCGCTTTCGGTTTTATTTCTGCTTTCCCAGAATCAAAAAATACATTATCTAAAACTCTAATTATTAAACCTCTTTCTTCGATTCTAGCTATTACCTTAGTTTCTAGACCCTTTTCTCTTGCATATTCTTCAATTAAAACTTTTAATTTTCGAAAATCCTCAATCTCTTTTTTTTCATTTGTAGATTTATCTTGATATAAATTCCCATCATTTATAAAAGGTACATCCTGTATAGTCTTTCCACCTTTCAAAACACCTAGTGAACCTTGAAATGACTTCATAATAGCTTCAAATTTCTGCACATTTATTTCAGAAAAAGAAAACAATAATACAAAGAAACAAAGAAGCAAAGTAACCATATCTCCATATGTAGTCATCCATTCAGGTGCGCCTTTTTTTTCTTCTTTTTTCCTTCTTTTCATTATGCTTCCCCACCTTCAGTTTCTTTTTCCATAGTTTTTCTCATTTCAGGTGGTAAGAAGGTTTTTAATTTTTCTTCTATAATTCTAGGATTTTCACCAGCTTGGATTGATAAAAGCCCCTCAACAATCAGCTCTTTTATAAGTATTTCCTCACGACTTCTGCCTTTAAGTTTATTAGCAATCGGAATAAATATTAAATTAGCAAATAAAGAACCATAAAAAGTTGTAACTAAAGCTACAGACATATTCGGTCCAATACTAGCAGGATCATTTAAATCTTTAAGCATATTAATAAGCCCTATTAAAGTACCTATCATACCAAATGCAGGAGCATAGCTACCCATTGCTTCAAAAATACCTTGTCCTTCACCATGTCTTTCTTCAGTAAAAGCTAGTTCTGTTTCTAATATATTTCGAACAAGTTCTGGATCAGTACCATCGACTATTAGAACAATCCCCTTTTTTAAAAACACATCATCTACATTTTCTGCAGCTTCTTCTAATGCAAGAAGCCCTTCTCTTCTAGCTATATTAGCCAGTTTAATTATTTCATTTATTATTTCTATTGGTGAAACATTTTTAGTCATAAATGCATTTTTTACAACTTTTAATGTTTTTAATACTTTAGACAGAGGATAACTAACAAAAGTAGCAGCTATAGTTCCTCCGAGAACTATAACTAAGGAAGGAAAATCAATAAAATTTCCTATATTACCTGATTGTGAAATTCCCCATACAACGAATCCAATACCTGCTATAAAACCAATGGCAGTTGCTAAATCCAACAGTTACACCTCATTTCCTATGTTTGATAAACCTTTGTAAATTTTCCTTTTATAATTTATAACTTTATCTATTACTTCTTCTACTGTTTCTTTTACAACAAATTTTTTACCATTAGTTAATGTTACTATTGTATCAGGTGTTGCTTCAATAAATTCGATTAAATCACTATTCAACGCAAATTCCTTTCCATTTATCCTTTTCAATATTACCATACAATCATCTCCATCTACAAGTACTATTAAGGTAGAAATCTACCCTAATAGTTATCTTTTCATATTAACTAATTCTTGTAACATTTCATCAGTTGTTGTTATAACTCTTGAATTCGCTTGAAATCCTCTTTGTGTTGTAATCATTTCTGTGAACTCCATTGATAAATCTACATTTGACATCTCAAGAACTCCTGGATTTATTGAACCAAAACCGCTTGAACTAGGTTTCCCAATCTGAGGTTCACCTGAGTTTGGTGTGCTTTCAAAAAAGTTATTACCTACCTTTTGTAATCCCATAGGATTATCAAATTTAGCTAGTACTAATTGTCCTAATGACTTCTTCTCACCATTTGTAAAGCTTCCAGTAATTACTCCTGAAGCATCAACAGCAAAACCAGTTAAAAAGCCAGCACTTTTACCGCTCTGTCCATTTTGATCTGGAACATCAAATCCCTTTACATCATTTTCATTTGCAAATTGTGTGATTTTAGAAAAATCTACTACTAATTTACTAGTTGTACTATCTGAACCAAAATAATATGTATCTGATTTAGAAAAACTTATTTCAAAAATCTTAGTCGCGTTGGTTAAAAATCCACCGTTATCAAAAGTTAACGTTTGTGTTGAACTTGTTGGTGCCGGATCAATAACATTGCCCGTAGCTAAATCTATTACATTAACTACATCTAAATTCCATTCGTTAGCATTTGCTGTCTTCGTAAATTTAAAATTGACCTTATACGAATTTCCCAAACTGTCCTTTACTATTGTATCAGTTAAAAACTCTTCTCCTTCTTTAAATCTAGAATCTAAATTTCCTATAAATTCAATTGTAGTAGATGCGCTTGGTGGTGCTATCTCTGAACGATTAATTTTAATAGGAGCATACTCTCCTTTATCATTTATCCCTAATACTTTAAAACCATCAGGTGTTACCAAATAGCCTTCTTTATCTAGAACAAAATTACCTGCTCTTGTATAATAAATATTTTCATATTTAGGGTCATCAGTAACCATAAAAAACCCTTCCCCATCAATCATTAAATCCGTTGGATTATCCGTTCTTTGTGATGGTCCTTTTGTAAAAATTGTATTAATTGACCCGAGCTTTAATCCTAAACCTATTTGCTGTGGATTTGTACCCCCTCTGCCATTTTGAGGAGCTCCAGCACCTTTTACAACTTGGCTAAAAACTTCTTGAAAAGTAACTTGTCCCTTTTTATAACCTACTGTATTTACATTAGCTATATTATTACCAATTACATCCATTTTTAATTGGTGTACTCTTAATCCAGATACACCTGAATACATTGATCTCATCATAATTAAAAACCCCCTTCATTTTTTGTTATGCCCTCTGTCAGTCAGGCATAAATAGCTCCCTAAAAAGGTCCAGCTATATAATTACAGCTCCATCAATATTTGTAAACACACTCTCTTTTAGTTGCTCTTGAGTTACAGTTGTAATAACAGTCCTATTTTTAATACTTATTATAAAAGCTTTATCTTTAAAAAGGACTAAAGCTTCTTTAACACCTTTGTCTTCTGCCTTATTAACAGCATTTTCTATACTCTTCAAATCATCTTTATTAAGCTTTATATTCCTTAATTCCATTCTCTTAACTGCATGTTTTGAAAATTTCAATTGGCTACTTTTTTTTTCAATTTTTCTTAATATATCATCAAAACTGCAATTTTGTTCCACATTTATTTTTTTTCTTATATATTCACTAGAATTAATTCTATTTTTTACTATTATATTTTCATAAGAAACATTCATCTATATCACTCCAAATTTGTATTACTAAAATACATTTCATTTATATTCCTCTCAATGGAATTCAAGACTGTCTTAATTTCTAGTAGTTTTTCGGCATTCTCTTTTTGAAAACTATTAATTAAACTTTTGATCTCTTTTTTAATCTCCTTTTGATAACTGTTAAAATTTTTAATCTCCTCCAATATATTTTTTTGCGACTTTTGCAAGTTTTCATCTAATGTTTGTATTTTCTCTAATGTACTAAATTGAGCCATCTGTGAAATAAACTCTTTATCATCAATAGGATTTAATGGATCTTGATTTCTCAACTGTGTTACTAATAACTTTAAAAAAGAATCTTTACCTAAAGTACTATTATTTGTATCAGTTTTTTTATGAGACTTTGAATTATCATTTGTAAAGCTATAAAATTTCTGATTGTTAACCTCATTAATACTCATTAAATTATCACCTCTATGCTTTTAAATCAATACTACTATCTATGAGACTATTTAATAATTCATTATTATATAAGAATTCTTTTTCAACATCACGATTTATTAACTTACTTCCCTTTTGATTCATAAAATAATTTCTGTTATAACCAGATTGAGAATTATAATTTTCAAAATTTGCACTTTGTCCTACATCTATACTAAATTCATGAATTTCTAATCCCTGTTCTTTAAGATTGTCTTTTAAAATATCTAAATTTGCTTCTATTGCTTGTTTTACTTGATAATTTTCTACAATGATTCGAGCTAAAACTAAATTTTCTTTTGTTGTAATCTTTAAAAATAAGTCGCCTAAAACTTCTGGTTTTAGCTTAATTCTTATTTCTGGATTTATTTTTTTATTATTTAAACTCAATTTTTCAATAATCTGTTTCATCAACATATTTTTATCTATATTCTGTAATAAAGTTCTTTCATCAGCTAAATTGTTCTCATAGTTATTTAAAATACTTTCTTTAACATCATTGAACTTATCAATTAAATTGTTCATATAGTTGTTTACTGTTAAAATTCTTTCATTTTTATTACCTACAAAATCATTTTCTATTATTTTATCTTCTATTAAATCTTCTTTTATAAGTGACTTATAATGTTCATTTTTCATATTACCAGCTAATCTTATTTCTCTATTTTCTTTATTTTCATTACTTTCTCTGTATGTATTAAGCTTTTTCATATTATCTTTTCTACTTGTAAATCCTTCAAAAAACTTAAGGTTTTCACTTTGTTCACTTTTATTTAATAAATCTTCTACTAAATAATTTAATTTACTGAATAATTCACTAATTTCCTGGTCCATTTTAATTTCTTCATTTTCTTTATATGTTTGTAATAAAGTTATTATTTGATTTGTTAGTCCTATAATATTCTTTTCCAATTTTAGATTTAAAACATCATGTTTCTTAATATTCTCAAACTGAATCAAAAGACTTTTAAAATCACTATTTAATTTAGTTTTTTCGTTATTTTTATTTAATAAAATTTTGTTAATATCAGCTATTATCTCTTCAATATTTTCTAACATAAAATTTATATTAATTTTTCTATCAGCAAATTCAACATTTTCGTTTTCCTCATTATAAATATCTTCATCTTTTTGTATTTCTTCACTATCGGTATCTTTTCTTTTTAAATTAACCTTACCTTTTCTGTCTTCTTTATCTTTATTGTAACTTTTAACCGAAATAATTTGTCTGTCTTGAACTTCTTTATCCTCCTTATTATTCAACTTATCACTTAGTACATTTTCAAAACTATTGTCTTTTGATTTCTCTTTGAAATTACACTTTGTATCTGCTTTAAAATTATTATTAATAAAAGTTATTTCAGCAATACTATTCACTAACTCACCTCCTTTCATCATTGTAGAGCTAACTTCCTAGTAATTTCAGCTGCTTTTCTATCATTTAAATTTTTTAGTACTTCTGACACAGTCGTTTTTTTCAATCTTCTTAATATATCTATAGCCAATTTTGAATCAGAAACAGTATAGTAGCTGATAGAATCTATTTCAAGTGCTGTTAATTTTTTGTCGTTTACAATTAATTTTTCAATAATATTAGCTACATCCTTAGCATCCATTTTTTCGTAAATTAAAACTAAATCATTTAATTTTTCTTCATACTCTTTTATGTAATCAATAATTTGACTTAATTTAACTGTAATATTTTCTTTTGAACCAGTTAGTAGTTCTTCATGTCTAATATTATAAAATAACTCTTCAATAAAATCTTTATCTTCTGAATATTTAAGAATATCTGCTGCTTTCTTTAAAGGTAAATTCATATATATTTTAGCTAAATCCCCAATTGAGTACTTTTCTGTATTTCCCAGGATTTTATAAGCCTCATATGAATTCTTTCCTGCATAAATTTTCGCTAGGTTCCTAAACTCTTCATATTTCATCTCTCTTTCTAGTAAATAAGATTTTAATATATACATTTTATCTTTATCAATTGATGACAACTTAGATAATATTAATTTTTTTTCATCATCACTTAAATAATATAGAATCTCTACTACTTTCTTATCATCCATATTATTAATTATATATGCAACTTTATCTTGTTCATTTGTACTACTATTAATTTTCTCTTTAATTTCTTTTAAAGCTAAATAACTGTCCATTTTTTGAAGTCTTTCTGCTTCTTTTTTAATATTATCTTGCTCTTCTTTTTGTATTTCATCATACAATGAAAAAAGCAAATCTTTTCTCAATTCCATCTCTCTAATCAATTTAATCATATCTACTGTTTTACTTGGGTATTTACTATTCATCAATCTTATAATCTCATTATAAAGCTTGTTGTCATCTTTTTTTATAATATACAATTTATCTGCTGCACTATTTATATCAATCTTATTAAGATACTCGATAAGAAACATTTTTTTAGCTTCAATTTCTTCTTCAGTCGGATATCTACTAAAATACTCCCCTACAAAACCTGGAGCATCTTTCAACTGATTATTAACTAATGTTCTAAAAGAATCAACTTTATAATAAATCGTTGCTAAAACCCCAATTGGTATAGTTAATGTTAAAAATATAATAACAACTATTGAAACAATTTTATTACCTCTCTTTTTTTCTTTCGTCATAACAAACCCCCGTTAATTCTTACTGCTTCTGAAGTTTACAATTTCATCTGTCAAATTATCCTCTTCTTTTTTAATTTCATAAATAAACTCATTGTAATGCTTTTCCTTGATTTTTTCCATTATTTTTTTTTCCTTTAAAGCTTCTAAAAGAACTTTTTTCTTACTATCCACTATATCTCTGGCATTATCTACTCTAGTTTCTTGCTTTGCTATTTCCTTATTAATATAGCCTAGTATCATACTGTAATTTTTCAAATCAAATATGGTCGTATTTTTTACGTTTATATTTCTCATAGCTAATTCATTCTTTTTATAATTTATTAATTCTTTAAGTTTTTTTTCTTCTGACTTTAAAATCTCTTTTGCCTTATTATAATCAGCTAATCTTAAGTTTTCCATAGTCTCCTTGTACTCTAAAATCTTCTGAAACTTAAATTTAAAACTACTTTGCATTCAAATCACATCCTAAAGTTCTGATATGATATCCTTCATTATTTTTATTGTTTCTTCTAATGTATATTTTTCCATTATATCTTGTTTTAGAAAACTATTAATCTTTTCTATAACATTAATAGCAATATCAATTTTCTCATTAGTACCTTGTTTATAGGCACCAATATTTATTAAATCTTCTGCTTCCTTATAAGTTGATATTATATCCTTTATTTTATTAGCAAGATCTATATGTTCTTGGTCGCATATGTTAGGCATTACTCTACTAATACTTGCTAACACATCAATTGCAGGATAGTGGTTTTGATTTGCTAATTTTCTTGACAAAACTATGTGTCCGTCCAATATTCCTCTTACGGTATCAGTTATTGGTTCATTTAAATCGTCTCCATCGACTAAAACCGTATATAAGGCTGTAATTGTCCCTTTATCCGATGTTCCTGCTCTTTCTAAAAGTTTCGGTAGTAATGCAAAAACCGATGGTGTATATCCTTTTGTAACCGGTGGTTCTCCAACAGCTAACCCAACCTCTCTCTGTGCCATTGCAAATCTAGTTAACGAATCCATTAAAAGCATCACATTTTTACCTTTATCCCTAAAATATTCAGCAATCGCTGTTGCTAAAAAAGCTCCTTTCATCCTGACAAGAGCAGGCTTATCAGATGTCGCAACCACAACAACGGACTTTTTTAACCCTTCTTCTTTCAAATCATTTTCTATAAATTCTCTTACTTCTCTACCTCTTTCACCTATAAGTGCAATTACATTAACATCCGCTTTTACATTTCTTGCAATCATTCCTAATGTCGTACTTTTTCCAACACCACTCCCTGCAAAAATGCCTATTCTTTGCCCCTTCCCACAAGTCAATAAACCATCTATTGCTTTTATACCCAATGGTAAAATTTCTCTTATTTTCTTTCTTTGTAAAGGATTTGGTGGGTTATTCATAACTGAATAAGTTTTACTATTACTTATCGGCCCTTTGCCATCGATCGGTTCGCCTAATCCATCTAAAACTCGTCCAATAAGCTCTTCACTAACATTAACTTTTAAAGAACTTCCTGTTGATACAACAATACTACCTGGTCCTATTCCCTCCATATCTCCTAAAGGCATTAATAAAACCTTGTCTTCCTTAAATCCAACTACTTCAGCTGGTATAGCAACTTTACTGCTAAAAGGATATATATAACATAGTTCTCCTATACTGGCTTGTGGACCATTTGATTCAATTGTAAGACCAATAACTTTAGTTACTTTCCCATAGTACTTAATTAATTTAACATTATTAACTGCATCTACATATTTTTTTATATCTATTACTTCCATACATATCACTCACTATTTAAAATATCTTTTAAAGTTTTTTTCATTGCTTCAATTTGAGTTTTTATACTGACATCTACACAACCTC
Organism: Caloranaerobacter longqiensis; assembly: GCF_050286925.1. Taxonomy (NCBI): domain Bacteria; kingdom Bacillati; phylum Bacillota; class Tissierellia; order Tissierellales; family Thermohalobacteraceae; genus Caloranaerobacter; species Caloranaerobacter longqiensis. The sequence continues at coordinate 144,798 of NZ_JBFWFX010000003.1, read as the reverse complement.
TTTCAGTCTCTATAACACAGCCACCTTTTTCTAATTTATTATCAATTTTCACTTCAATATCTTCGATCAAACTTGCTTCTGCTAATAATCTTTCTTTAGCAAGTTCAACAATATCATAGTCATCTTTAGAAACCCTAATAACAACTTTATCACTTATTAATAAACTCTCTAAACCTTTTAAAATAATCGATATAATAACTTCTTTATCATCATCCAGTTTCTGGTTAATTATTTTTTCACTTATGTTAATCACTAACTCTATAATATCTTTTTCTAATTGTTTCAAATATACGGCCCTTTTTTGCAGATATTCTCTTTTTATATTATTAGCTTCTTTAATAATTTTTTCAGCTTCTATACAACCCTCTTCATAACCTTTTTTATAACCCTCTTCATAACCCTTTTGTTTTGATTCTTCAATTATCAAATGAGATTTTTTATACGTTTTTTCCATTATAACATCTGCATTTTCTCTTGCTTCATTAAGAATCGTTTCTGCTTCAGCTTTAGCTCTATTTATGATTTCATCATGTTTTTTCCAAGCATCTTCTATGATCTTTTCAACATTATTTTTACTATCAGTCTTTACATTACCATCTGTAATAGGTGTTTCTACAATCACTTGATATGACTTAATAACATTAGACAACTATCTCGTCCCCTCCTCTTGGAGTAACTATTTCGCCTTCTTCTTCAAGTCTTCTTATAACATTAACAATATTCTGTTGAGCTTCTTCTATATCTTTCAATCGAACAGGACCCATAAATTCCATATCTTCTTTTATCATTTCTGCTAAACGCTTAGACATATTAGCAAAAATAACTTGTTTAACTTCTTCACTAGCAGATTTAAGAGCAATTGCCCATTGATTGTTATCAATTTCCCTAATAACTCTTTGTATAGACCTACTATCTAAAGTTACAATATCTTCAAATACAAACATTCTTCTTCTTATTTCTTCACTTAATTCAGCATCTTGTGCTTCTAATTCTTCCATAATATGTTTTTCAGTTCCACGGTCAACAGTGTTAAGTATAGATACTATTGTTTCAATTCCACCCACACTTGTATAGTCTTGGGTAACTAGATTTGAGAATTTATTCTCTAACACTCTTTCTATTTCCTTAATTATATCAGGTGACGTTCTATCCATTATTGCAATTCTTTTTGCTACTTCAGCTTGCTTATCTTGAGGCAAACTCGATAGAATTTGCCCTGCTTGACTAGGTTTAAGATATGACAATATTAAAGCTATAGTCTGTGGATGTTCGTTTTGTATATAATTTAGCAATTGATTAGGATCTGCCTTTCTAATAAACTCAAAAGGTCTTACTTGTAATGAAGCAGTTAATCTATTAATTATATCAATTGCTTTTTGAGAACCTAAAGCTCTTTCTAGAACATCCTTAGCATAATTTATTCCGCCTTCAGATATATACTCTTGAGCTAAACATAATTGATAAAAATCTTCTAACACTTTTTCCTTTTCTTCAGGAGAAACCATTCTAATATTTGCAATTTCCAAAGTAAGCTCTTCAATCTCTTCGTCATTTAGATGTTTAAATATTTCAGCTGATTTTTGTGGCCCTAAAGTTATCAATAATATTGCAGCTTTCTCTCTTCCAGTCAGTTGCTGTAATCTGGACATGGTTCTCCTCCCCCTTAATCCTCATTTAACCAAGTTCTTAATAATTGTGCAACAGCTTCTGGTTTTTTGTCAATAAACTTCTCAATTTGACTCTTAATTTCTGACTTTTCATTACTTGCTAAATCTATCTCTTCTATCCGTTCAAATTGTGTTGATTTCTGTTCTAACACCTCATTGATATCATATTTTTCATTTTTACGCCTATAGTAAATAGTTCCAAATAACCCGGCTAATGCAATGAAAGCTATTGATAATATCAAAATCAGATTATTATTTTTATTACTAGCGTCATTAGTAACATAATCAATATTATCTGGTAATGACTTATTAAATTTTGCTGTATTTACTTGTACTTGTTTTGTATCTAATCCTGTAGCTGCATATATTAATTTAATAATTTCCTTCTTTTCTTCAGCTGAAAGCTCTCCATCTGCAATCGCATCTTCATTAATCAAAATTGCAACAGTTATAGATTCAATACTGCCAGGTGCTTTTTCAATTTGCTTGTTTATTTCATTTAACTCATAATTAATTGTTTTACTTGCTTTATAAAACTTTGAATTGTCTTTATCAGACTGTACATAATCAACTATATTATCAGAATTCGAATCGACTCCTGGCACTCCTCCATCTAGTCCGTTAACCATATTCTCCTCTAATTGCTCCATACTACGTATTAAACCTTCATCACTGCCATCTACCGGTGGTTGAAATTGTATGACTTTTGTAACTTCACTATCGAAATTCATCTTTACACTTGATCTTACATCAACATTTCCGTAGCCAAACATAGTTTCTAAAAACCTTTTTATACTATTATCAATTCTTTTTTGTATACTCCATTGAATATCTAATTGCTTGCTATAATTATATCTTCCGATATTTTCATCTGCAGTAAGCAATTCACCTGTATCATCAATAATTGAAACATTTTCTAACTTTATTTCTTTAACAGCTCCAGCTACTAAGTTTCTTATAGCAAGTACTTGCTCTTGTGATAAATGCTGCCCCCTAGATAATTTAACGAAAACTGAAGCTGTAGCTTCCTCACTTTGCTTTAATACAAAACTACTCTCATCTGGTATATCTAAATATACCTTAGCACCTTCTATTCCATCAATTTCTGCTATAGTACTTGCAAGTTCATTTTCTAAAGCATATTCTAATCTCTGCCTTTTTTCGTAATCTGTCATAGTCCAACTATTATCATTTAATGCATCTAGAAAACTATAACCGTCTTTAGGCAGCCCCTCGGTTGCTAACTGAATTTTCACCTTATTTTTATACCCTTTTGGCACTAAAATAGTTGTGCCTTCATCTGCATTTTTCCATTTTATGCCCATTTCATTTAACTTATCTGTTATAAGTCCCGCATCTTTTAAACTCAAGTTTTTATAAAGAACTTCATATTCTGTACGTGTAAAATAATATGTAACCAAACTAACGCTAATAATAACTAAAAATGCACTAACTGTTAACTTAATTTTCTTCGATTTATCTAGTCCACTCCAAAAATCGTTAAGCTGATTTCTAATTTTATTTATAGTTTCAGACACTCAATCACCTCATTTCCTGCTACGACTAAATTAAATTTGCATCCTCATTATCTCCTTATATGCATCTATAACCTTATTCCTAATACTCAATGTAAGCTGTAAAGCTATATTCGCTTTTTCACTAGCTATCATTACTTCATGAATATTATCTATCTGCCCTATTGCCAATAATTTATTATAACGTTCAGCTTCTATTTGTAAACTATTTACTTTATCTAATGCTTCTTTTAAAAATTTTCCAAAAGAATCTTTTCCATTATTATTCACACTAATATTCTTACTTACATAACTTGAATTTCCTATCTTACTTATATTGTTTATCTCCATATACTTGTCCTCCCTTATCTACCTATTTCTAAGGCTCTCATCGCCATAGTTTTAGAAGAATTAATTGCTGCTATATTTGCTTCATAAGCTCTAGAAGCAGATATCATATCTACCATTTCTTTAACCACTTCTACATTCGGCATTAAAACATATCCATCTTTATCTGCATCAGGATGCCCTGGTTCATATACTTTTTTAAACGGACTTTTATCTTCTATTATTGCACTAACCTTTACGCCTTGTCCATTTAAAATCTTACGTGAATAATCAGACAAATAATATGAAAAAGGTTTATTATTTTTTTCTTTAAATACTACTACTTTTCTTCTATAGGGAAGTCCACTGCTTGTCCTAGTTGTATTTGCATTAGCTATATTCTTAGAGATAATATCCATTCTTATTCTTTCTGCACTCATTCCCGAAGCACTAATATTTATAGCATTAAAAACTCCCATTATTATCTCCTCCCTTCATTAATAACCGACTTAATTCTACTAAATTCTGATACTGTTTGTCGAATTAAAGCATTATACATAATCGTGTTTTTTGCTAAGTTGGCCATTTCGATATCAATATTCACATTATTTCCATCTAATCTGGTAGAAGTATTCATTTGTTTAATTACTCTTGGACCTAAATTACTATGTTGTGATTTAATATGCAATTCATTTGTAACTTTTAGTTTTATTGATTTGTTTTCTAAATTTTCTTTTAATATATCTTCAAACTCTACTGTAATTTTTTTGTACCCAGGTGTATTAGCATTAGCTATATTATTAGAAATAGCTTCATGTCTTAACCAAGTCCCATCAAGTGCAAGCTTTAAAAAATTAACTGTTGAAAACATTCTATCCAACATAAACTCACCTCTTAAATTTAAATATCTATAAGTTATTCGATAAAAATTTACAAAATCCTTCATACTTTTATTTTTCATGCTATTTTTATGCTGTATTAGCATTAATTTTCTTCTTTAATTGACATATATCCTTCTTCTATTTTATATTTTTTTACAATTTTCTTCAAATAGTCAATAAGTCCTAACAAAAAATAAAATCTTCAATTTAAATGAATTATAAGGAGGATTTTACCTATATTCATTACGGAAATTATATTGTGAATCCACAAATTAATGCAGTTTATAATTTCCTATGGATTATAAAAAAAGAAAGGTACAACATAACTGTCATACCTTTCTTTTTTTCTAACTTCTAACTTTTTTTAATTCATCTATTAATTTATCGTTTAAAATCTTTATATATGTTCCTTTCATTCCAAGAGACCTAGATTCGATTACTCCAGCACTTTCAAATTTTCTAAGTGCATTTACAATTACAGATCTTGTAATACCTACTCTATCTGCTATTTTACTAGCAACAAGTAAACCTTCGTCTCCGTCTAATTCATTAAAAATATGCTCTACTGCTTCTAATTCAGAATATGATAAAGTACCTATCGCCATTTGAACTATTGCTTTTTTACGAGCTTCTTCTTCTATTTCTTCATTTTTAGCTCTTAAAATTTCCATTCCAACTATTGTTGCACTATATTCAGCTAAAACTAAATCCTCTTCAGTAAATTCTCTGCCAAATCTAGCAAGAACTAAAGTTCCTAATCTAACACCCCCACTTATTATTGGTACGACTGTACTCAATTTATTCGGATAGTCGCATTTAGACACTTGATCAAACACACACTCTTCAATTTCTTTGGTATTTGCTCTAGTTTCATTAATCTTCAATAATTCATCATTATATTCTTTAGGGAATCTTCTCTCTTCCACTACTTCACTTTGTATTATATTACACTCAAAACCTGAAGATAAAGCAAAACCTAACACTCTTCCTTTTTTACTAGCTATATAAACATTAGCTTCCAAAATTTCACTTAAAGTTGCACTTAATTCCGAAAAAGAAACTGGCCTACTACCTGAATTCTGCAAAATTTTATTAAGTCTTCTTGTCTTCTGTAGTAAACTTTCACCCATATTAATCCTCCTTCATTAAATTATGTATTTTGACATATCTTTTTCTTGTATAATATCACCCAATTTTTCTCTAACGTAATTTACATCAATTACTATCTCTTTTTCTTCAATATCTGGTGCTTCAAAAGATATATCTTCATGTAATTTTTCTAATATAGTGTGCAATCTTCTGGCACCTATATTTTCTGATTGTTCATTAATAAGATATGCAATTCTTGCTATTTCATTAATAGCTTCTTCAGTGTATGTTACTTTTATACCTTCTGTTTCTAACAATAATTGATATTGTTTAAGAAGCGCATTTTGTGGTTTTGTTAATATTTCTTTAAAATTATCCTGAGTAAGATTCTCTAATTCTACTCGAATAGGAAATCTACCTTGTATTTCTGGTATTAAATCTGTAACTTTTGAAATATGAAAAGCTCCAGCTGCTATAAAAAGAATATGGTCAGTTTTAACAGGACCGTATTTGGTCATAACAGTACTACCCTCAATAATTGGTAGAATATCTCTTTGCACTCCTTCTCTTGATATATCAGGACCAGAACCATAATTTCTTCCAGCAATTTTGTCTATTTCATCAATGAAGATTATCCCATTTTCTTCAGCTCTTTTAATTCCTTCATTAATGACTTCATCCATATCTATAAGTTTTTGAGCTTCTTGAGAAGTTAAAATTTTCTTTGCTTCTTTAATAGGAACTTTTCTTTTTTTAGTCATTTTCGGAATTATTCCACCTAGTAAATCATTTATATTAATATTTAATTCTTCTATTCCAACTCCACTAAACATTTCTATAGTAGAATTTTTACTTTCTTCGATTTCTATTTCAATAATCTTATTATCTAACTCATTACCAATAAGTTTCTTTCTAATCTCTTTCCTCTGTTCTAAAATTTTCTCATTTTCAATAGAATTATCGCTATCATATTTTTCATTTTTACTAGTACCAAAGAAAACATTTAGAGGATTTATAAAATCCTCTGTTTTTTTAGGTAACGGAACTAAAATCTCAGCAATTCTATCTAAAGCAATATTATACGCTTTATTGTATACCATTTTAATTTTCTCTGATTTCACCATTCGAATAGAAGTCTGTACTAAATCTCTTACCATTGACTCTACATCTCTACCTACATAACCTACTTCAGTAAATTTTGTTGCTTCTACTTTTACAAAAGGTGCATTTACTAGTTTAGCTAATCTTCGTGCGATTTCAGTTTTTCCTACACCAGTTGGTCCTATCATCAATATATTTTTAGGTTTAACTTCCTCTTTAAACTCATCGTCTAACAAACCTCTTCTATACCTGTTTCTTAAAGCAATTGCAACAGATTTTTTAGCTTTCTGCTGACCTATAATATATTTATCTAATTCCTTAACTATTTGTTTTGGAGTTAATTCATTCATAAAAAACACTCCTTTAAATTACTTCTACAGAAATATTACTATTAGTATACACACATATCGACGAAGCTATCAAGAGCGACTCTTTTACTATTTCTTCAATTGAAAGATTCGAATGTTTTAGCAAAGCTTTACCAGCTGCAAATGCATAACTACCACCTGAACCTATAGCAACTATACCATCTTCAGGTTCAATAACTTCACCATTACCCGATATTACCAATAGAATATCTTTATTCCCTGCTATTAACATAGCTTCAAGTTTTTTTAAAATCTTATCATTTCTCCAATCCATAGCTAACTCTACAGCTGCTCTTTTAAGATTTCCACTGAATTGTTCCAACTTCTCTTCTAACTTTTCAGATAAAGTCATTGCATCAGCTACAGAACCTGCAAATCCAACTACTACGGTATTATTATATAATTTTCTCACTTTTTTAGCTGTATGCTTCATAATAGTTTTATCTCCAAAAGTAACTTGACCATCTCCAGCTATTGCAACCTTATTACCTTTCTTCACGGCAATAATTGTAGTTCCTCTAAACACAATCTCACCCCTATCCGCAACAATCAATACTATCATATTTTAACACATCAATCAACTAATATTTTATTCTCTTTGATAAATTTTTGTAAAACTTTTAAACTTCGTTCAGATTTTAACCTATTTCTCTCTTTTTTATTTTTTACTTTATGCTCTAATTCGGGCATTATTCCAAAATTTATATGCATAGGTTGAAAATCACTTATACTTCCATCGGAAATATAATTACTTAAAGAACCAAGTGCTGTCTCTATTGGAAATATTACTGGCTCTTTATCTAATAATATCCTAGACATATTTATACCTGCCACTAATCCAGAAGCAGCTGACTCAACATATCCTTCAACACCTGTTATTTGACCTGCAAACATTATATTCTTATGTTCTTTTAATTGATAAGTTGGTTTTAAAACCTTTGGTGAATCAATATAAGTATTGCGATGCATCACACCATATCTGACAAATTCTGCATTTTCTAAAGCAGGAATTAAACTAAATACTCTCTTTTGTTCGCCCCATTTTAAATTAGTTTGAAAACCAACTATATTGTATAAAGTTCCTTCTTTATTATCTTGCCTTAACTGAACAACCGCATGATATTTTTCTTTTGTAATCGGATTTTCTAAACCAACAGGTTTTAATGGGCCATACAACAAGGTTTCCTTACCTCTTTTTGCCATTGTTTCTATTGGCATACAAGCTTCGAAAACAATCTGTTTTTCAAAATTTTTCAATGGATGAACTTCTGCTTTAATAAGTTCTTCATAAAAACGTTCATATTCTTCTTTATTCATAGGACAATTTATATAATCAGCTTCTCCTTTATTGTATCTCGAGCCTTTAAATGCTTTTTTCATATTAATTGATTCATAAGTTACAATTGGAGCCGCTGCATCGTAAAAATATAAGTATTCAGCTTTAGTTAATTTAGAAATATTATGTGTTAAACCTTCAGATGTTAATGGTCCCGTAGCTATAATTACAAAACTATCAGTTGGTATTTCAGTTATTTCCTTTCTTATAAGTTCTATATTAGGATGATTACAAATCTTATTAGTTATCTCTTCTGAAAATTTTTCTCTATCAACTGCAAGAGCACCTCCTGCAGGTACTTTATTATTATCAGCAGCTTTAATAATTAATGAATTTAACATTCGCATTTCAGCTTTAAGTAATCCTACAGCATTCTCTAAACTATCTGACTTTAATGAATTACTACACACTAATTCAGCTAATTTATCTGTATGATGTGCTTCTGTATTCTTAATAGGTCTCATTTCAAATAGTTTAACTTTAATTCCTCTATTAGCTAACTGCCAGCTTGCTTCACATCCTGCTAATCCTCCGCCAATAACTATTACTTCTTTTCGCATAATATCACCCTTTACTCCTCTTTAGTTTCTTTTTTATACTTGCATTCCTTATTAGAACATTTTATATAAGTACCTTTTTTATTTTTTTTCTTTACTAATATTCCCCCACACTCGGGACATTTGTCTCCAGTTGGCATATCCCAAGAAACAAATGAACATTCGGGATAATTGCTACATCCATAAAATTTCCTACCTCTTTTAGTATGTCTTTCTATCAACTCTCCCCCACATTCAGGACATTTTACACCTAACTCCTTCACAATCGGTTTCGTATTTTTGCATTCTGGATATCCTGGACAAGCCAAAAATTTTCCGAACCTACCATGTTTAACCACCATAAATCTTCCACATTTTTCACATTTTATATCAGTAACTTCATTTTGAATTTCTATCTTATTTATCTCTTTTTCTGCTTTTTCAAGACTTACTTTAAATTCTTGATAAAACTCGTTTATTACATCTTTCCAATTTAGCAAACCTTCTTCGATTTTATCCAATTTATTTTCCATATCTGCAGTAAACTCTTCATTTATAATATCTGTAAAATATTCCAAAAGTAACTCTGTTACTAAAATACCCAAATCTGTTGGCTTAAAATATTTATTTTCCAAAACTACATAACCTCTACTCAAAATAGTACTAATTGTAGGTGCATATGTACTAGGTCTACCTATTCCTAACTCTTCTAAAGTTTTAACCAAAGTAGATTCAGTATATCTCGCTGGTGGCTGTGTAAAGTGTTGTTCAGACTGTATATCTTTAATATTTACAGTTTCACCTTCATTAAGATTCGGAATTTCTATTTCTTTTTCCTGTTTGTCATCTTTAAGTATTTTTAAATAACCATCAAATACAATTTTAGAACCAGAAGCTTTAAAAATATAATTTCCTGCACGAATCTTAACTGATAAAGTTTCATATAATGCAGGACTCATTTGACTTGCAATAAACCTTTCCCAAATAAGTTTATACAATTTATACTGATCAGTACTTAAAGATTCTTTTATTTTCTCTGGCGTTCTATCTACTAAAGTAGGTCTAATCGCCTCATGGGCATCTTGAATATCGTTTTTTCTTTTTGATTTAAATTTTCTAATCCCTGTTGTATATTTTTCTCCATAAACTTCTGTTATAAAATCTTTAGCTTTCTTTAATGCTTCATCGGATATTCTGACTGAATCAGTTCTTATATAAGTAATAAGACCAACGGTTCCTTCTCCTTTAATATCAATACCTTCATATAATTGTTGAGCTACCATCATTGTCTTCTTAGTTGAAAAACCTAAACGTTTAGATGCCTCTTGTTGCAAAGTACTTGTAGTAAAAGGAGGGCTAGGATTACGTTTTCTATTTCCTCTTTTAATTTCATCAATAATAAAAGTACTTGTTTTAATTCCTTTAATAATAGTTTCAACATCATTTTTACTTTTTAATTCTAACTTCTTTTCTTTCCCTTCTTCTTTAACACCATAAAAATTAGCTTTGAACACTTGACTATTTTTTTCAAGAAAAACATCTATAGTCCAATATTCAGTAGGTTTAAAATTTTCAATCTCTTTCTCTCTATCACAAATAAGTTTTGTTGCAACAGACTGTACCCTACCAGCACTTAAACCTCTTTTTACTTTTCTCCATAAAAGAGGGCTAATTTTATATCCGACAAGCCTATCTAATATTCTTCTAGCCTGTTGAGCATCTACTAAATTCTGATTGATTTGTCTAGGTTTCTTAATTGCAGTTTTAATAGCGTTTTTAGTAATTTCATTAAATTCTATTCTAACTTTATCATCTTTTGAAAGACCTAATATGTGCGATAAATGCCATGAAATTGCTTCTCCTTCTCTATCAGGGTCTGTCGCTAAATAAATCTTGTCAGCTTTTTTTGCTTCTTTTTTTATCTCATTTATTATAGGCCCCTTCCCTCTTATTGTTATATATTCAGGTTCAAAGTTTTCTTCTATTTTAATACCCAATTTACTTTTGGGTAAATCTCTAACATGCCCTACAGATGCTTTTACTTTATAATTACTGCCTAAGAATTTACCTATAGTTTTAGCCTTTGCAGGTGACTCTACTATAACAAGGAATTTTGCCAAGTCATACACCTCCAACTTTCGTAATGTTTGTTATTATATCAAAAACTATATATTAAGTCTACTTTTAAAGATTAGTTAATTGAAAAGTCTTCCCTGGTAATTGTTTTACAATTCCCTTTAATTCTAAAATTGTTAATATACTATTCACTTTTTTTATATCCAATCCTGTTTGGTAAGATATTTCATCACAGTATTTAGGATATTCTTTTATACATTCAACTATTTTAATTTCATCTTTTCCCAAATTTAAACAAGAAATTTCTTCAACTCTTTTTGCTCTAATTCTATCTTTAAGCAAAGTAATTTCTTCAATAATGTCATCAACATCCATAACAATCTTTGCCCCATCTTTTATGAGCAAGTTTGTACCTTTACTATAGATACTATTAATATTCCCTGGTATCGCAAAAACTTCTCTTCCTTGTTCTAAAGCTATTTGTGCTGTAATCAAGGAACCACTTTTCTCACTAGCTTCAACAACTAAAACACCTAAAGAAAGTCCACTGATTATTCTGTTTCTCATTGGGAAATTATATGGTAATGGCTGAACTCCTAAAGGATATTCGGTAATAATTGCTCCATTATTTTGTATTTTTTCAAATAACATCTTATTAACTTTAGGATATATCACATCTATTCCGTTGCCTAAAACAGCAACAGTTCTCCCTTTAGTTGCAAGTGCTCCTTCATGAGCTTTAGTATCTATTCCACGAGCTAAGCCACTTACTATAGTGATTCCTAAGCTGGCTAGTTCTTTTGCAAACTTTTCTGCAACCCATTTACCATATGCAGTAGCTTTTCTAGAACCTACTATAGCTATAGAAATTTCATCTTTGGTCTCTAAACTACCTTTAATGTAAATTACTTTTGGTGGATTATAAATATTCCTCAAATGTTTAGGATAATCGATATCAAAAATTGTCGTTATTTTTGCCCCGATTTTTTGAACTCTAGATATATAATCTTCATAATAATATATATCCTTATATTTAACTAAAATAGATTTCGAATACTCACTTAAGAAACTTATTTTATTAATAACATCTGCTGACGCTTCCCATAATGAATAAAAATCGCCAAAATACTCTTCTAATTTTTCAATTGTATTACTATTTATATTAAGACTATTTAACCAAATTAAAATATCTCTACTATTCATAGTATTACCTACTTTCATATTCTATTATCGATTAACGCCAAAACTTTCTATCTAAACTCCTGTATTGAATAGCTTCAGCTAAATGTTGTACTTCTATTGATTCTTTTTTATCTAAATCGGCAATAGTCCTAGCTAGTTTTAAAATCTTATTATAAGCTCTAGCACTTAAACCTAAATTATCAAATGCTTCTTCCATCAATTTAACACATTCATTATCTAATTTACAGTATTTATTTATATCTTTTGATGTCAATTGTGCATTACAAAATATTTTTTCTTTAGAATACCTATTAATTTGAATTTTTCTCGCCTCATTTACCCTTTTTCTGATACTTTCTGAAGTTTCCGACACAATATTTCTACCCAATTCTTTATAATTTATAGGTGTAACCTCTATGTGTATATCAATTCTATCTAATAATGGCCCGCTAATTTTACCTAAGTATCTATTTATTTCTCTCTCACTACAAGTACACTCGTGTGTCGGATCGCCATAATGCCCACACGGACAAGGGTTCATACTTGCTATAAACATAAATTTAGCTGGATATGTAAGAGAAGCATTAACTCTTGAGATTGTTACATGGCCATCTTCCATTGGTTGGCGAAGAACTTCTAAAACGCTTTTTTGAAATTCAGGTAACTCATCTAAAAAAAGTACTCCATAATGTGCTAATGATACTTCTCCAGGTTTTGGTATTCTACCTCCTCCTACCAAAGATGCACTAGATATTGTATGATGAGGTGCTCTAAAAGGCCGTTTTGTAATTAAAGAATTATCTTTTAATAAACCTGCTACACTATATATTTTAGTAATTTCCAATGATTCATCAAATGTTAATTCAGGTAATATAGAAGGTAATCTTCTAGCAATCATTGTCTTACCAGAACCGGGTGGCCCTATAATCAAAACGTTATGTCCTCCAGCTGCAGCAACTTCCATTGCCCTTTTTAATGATTCTTGTCCCTTAATATCACTAAAATCATCATATAATTCATTACTATTTTTAAATAAACTTGATATATCAATTTTCCAAGGTTTTATGTTTATCTCACCATTTAAATACATTACAAGCTCATATAAATTTTTTACTGGAATTATATCTATATTTTCTACTATACTACACTCATCTTTATTTTCATAAGGCACTATAATCTTTTCAATACCTTTATCTCTAAGCGATATAACTAATGGAAGAGCACCATCTATCTTATTTATATTACCATCTAAAGATAATTCTCCTATAAAAGACACTTTGCTTAAATCTTTATCTTTTATAACTCCAGTTGCTAATAATATTCCCACAGCGATTGATAAATCAAGCTGTGAACCTTCTTTTTTAAGACTAGCAGGTGCAAGATTAATAGTAATTCTATTTAAAGGAAATTCAAATCCAGAATTTTTTATCGCAGTTCTTACCCTTTCTTTTGACTCTCTTATAGAAGTATCTGGAAGACCTACGATGTTAAAAACTGGCATTCCTCTGGAAATATCAGTTTCTACTTCAACAATATAGCCGTTCAACCCCTGTAATACACAAGTTTTAACTTTTGATAACATTATTTCCAATCTCCCCTTTATTTTCTTACGTTTATATACTTCAATAAATGAATTGAATTTCCTTCTTTTTTTCTTTATACTCTTGACAAATGTGTTTTTTATAAAAATGTTGGTAAAGTTGGTTTTTATCATTTATGATAAGATTAATTATGATATATTATTGAAAATTTTAATTCAATAATTATTACCTGGGTAATACATAAATAACAACAATAAGTAGCAAATAATACTATAAAGAAAAAATGCACAACAAATTGTGCATTTATATCCAAAAAGCATTTTGTATATGATTTATCCTAATATTTTTATCTAAAAATATTTCTATAATATCAAATCTATATTGTTTATTCATTATTTTTTTCAGTTTTATGTATGAATAAGCAGTTTTTATTATTTTCTGTTGTTTATTTACTGTAACTGCTTCATATGGATAACCATAACTAGAACTCTTTCTAGTTTTAACCTCTATGAATACTATCATATCATCTATAGCAGCAATTATATCGATTTCTCCTAACTTGCATTTAAAATTTCTATCTATTATCTTATAATTATTTTTAATTAAATAATTAACAGCTAATTTTTCTCCTATAATTCCAGTAATTTTATTTTTCAAACTTCTCACCTTTTTTCTTATCTAATTCATATACAAAAGCTAGTATTTCTGCTACAGCCATATATAACTTCTCTGGTATAGCTTGCCCTATTTCTAAACTGATTAAATCTTCAACTAAATTTTCATTTTCAATTGTCTTAATACCCTCTTTTTCTGCTTTTTGGATAATTTTTTCAGCAATTTCTCCCTTGCCTTTAGCAATAACTCTAGGTGCAATATCATTCTTATCATATTTAAGTGCGACTGCAATTTTTTTATTTTTATTTTTCAAATATATCACACCCTTATATCTAATAAATAATTCTTAACATCTTTATCAGATAGAACATCAAGAGGGTCAACATCTTCTCCATTTATATAATTTATAAATACTTTGTTATAACCACATTCAATTAGAGCATCTTTCAACTTATATTCATTTTTTTCAAAAATCTTTATATAACTACTCTTATTCATATAAAAACTAATTGTAATACTATCTCTAACTATATTGGCTAATATTTTTATTTTATCAAATCTATTAGTTTGTAAAGAAATCATTATATTCAAATTTTCTCTTTTGCCTTTAAATTTTCTTTTATCTAAAATATAAAATTTATTTATCAATTCACTTTTATCTGTAAAATAGAATGGATAATATATAAAAGTAGCATTTTCATTAAGTTTATTTAAGAAAATAATCTTGTCTTTCAGAATTTGAAATTTATCAAGAACTTCATCTGATACTTTATCTCTTTCATGTAATATTAATTCTAACTTTTTAAACAATTGTCTCAAATTTCTATAATAAGTTTTTAGTAATTTTTTATCTTTTTCATTAAATTTAATAACCAGATTATTTAAACTAATTTTTAAATTTTTAAATTCTTTATCACTAATAATATTTTTTTCATGTAAAGTAACTAAAAACTCTTCTAAATCTCTTTCAATAAAACTACCATTATTAATTAACTCATTCAAAAACTTTAAATTATTTAAACTAATTTCAATTTCTGATTTTAAAAGAAAAACTACTTTTTTAACAATATCTGGTGTAATTTTACTTCCTTTTAGGATATTTATTAATTCATCGCGAATTTTGTCAGTTATTATATCGCTTTTAGAAATATCATTCTCATATGATACTTTTTCAGTTTTAATACTTTCCTTTAAGAATCTAAGTATATTATCTGACATCATGTGCTTATTAGTGCCTAAATACTTAATCTTTTCATTTTCTTCAGTATTTATCAAATTCCTTATTTTATTTAGTATTTTTATAACTTTTTCTATCGTTTCTTTATTTAACGGCATTTTAAATTTAATTAGATTCTCAATAATTTCTATATTTTCCTTGTTCATACTTAAATTATTGCTTTCTAGTAATGCCTTAATAAATGTTTCCTTATCATTTATAAAAATATCTTCCCTTTCTAATGGAGTTAATACTATATTACTATCTGTTAAGTCTTTAACAAAAAAATTTAGAATTTTATTTTTATACTGTTCTAAAGAGATCAAAGTACTCGCTTTAATAATATCACCATTACCCAAATCAATAGATACAATGTCTTCTGATATATCTATTATTCTACCTCTGATAATACTGTCTTTATATAATTTACTATTAAGTTTCGTATTTATAAAAATTTGCATCTGTTTATCTATTCTCATAGATATCACCAAATAAATCAAGTTGCTTTTCTTTTTCTAAAATATTTTTAAGAAAACTTAACCTATGTATTGGTGAAGGCCCTAGTATTCTTATTGCTTCCCTATGTTTTTTAGTTGCATACCCTTTATGTTGCTCAAATCCATAGCCTTCATATTTTTCGGCCCATTCTATACATTTCCTATCTCTATAAACTTTTGCAACTATCGAAGCAGCTGCTATTCCATGACATCTTGCATCTCCTTTTATTATACTCATCTGAGGTATGTCAACATCTATTTTTTCTGCATCTATCAGAATAAAATCTGGCTTTATAATATTGTTATTTTTATCTCTTAATGACATCACCGCTTTTTTCATTGCCAACTGAGCACTCTTTTTTATATTTATTTTATCAATTGTTTTAGAATCTACTTCTCCAATTCCAACTGCTATTGCTTTGTCAAGTATAATATCATATAGTTTTTCCCTTTTTTTAGCAGAAAGCTTTTTAGAGTCATTTACACCCTCAATAACTAAATCTTTAGGCATAATTATTGCACAAGCTACTACATCACCAGCAAGACATCCTCTTCCGACTTCATCAACACAAGCAATATACTCATAACCTTTTTCCCATAGTTCTCTTTCAATAGTCAACATATTACCCCTCCATAATATTTAAATTCTATCCATCCTATCTAAATCCTTCACTATACTTATAAAGATTCTAAAAAATAAACCTTCCTCTATGGAAGGCTATTTTTCCGGATATTCCAATGTTATTTTGCCAATAGTTCCTTTCCTAAACTCATCTAAAATTAAATGAGCAACTCTTGAATAATCTATATCTCTACCTTTTAAAATACAACCTCTTTTCAATGCTATTTCTTCCATTACTTGTAATGGCATTTTTCCTTCTAATTTAATTTCATATCTGTTTATTAACTTATCTGGTGCTACACCAATAAGTCTTTCTATTAGTCTCAATGCTAAAGTTTCAATATCCATAATCTCATCTTTAATTGCTCCTGTAAAAGCTAAATTAAGTCCCACGTTTTGATCTTCAAACTTTGGCCATAATATACCAGGAGTATCTAGTAGTTCTAGATTACCTTTTAATTTTATCCATTGTTTACCTCTAGTTACTCCTGGACGATTACCTGTCTTAGCACTTTTTCTACCAGATAACGAATTTATTAGAGTAGATTTCCCAACATTAGGTATACCTACAATCATAGCTCTTACAGGTTTTTGTTTTATACCTTTAGCTCTTAGTTTTTGCAATTTTTCTTTTAATATTTTATTTGCTTCTTCAATAATTTTTTCAGTCCCAACATTTCTTGCTGCATTTATCAAAATAGCTGTTATATTTTTTTTTCTATAATAATCAATCCATTTTTCATTTGCTATATCATCTGCTAAATCACATTTGTTTAATATCACAACCCTAGGTTTATTCCCAATAATCTTTTCAATATCAGGATTTTTACTACTAATAGGTATTCTAGCATCTAGTAATTCAAAAACTATATCAACAAGCTTTAAGTTCGCTTTTAATAATTCTCTTGTCTTTTTCATATGACCTGGATACCAATTTATATTCATACATCATCGCCCTCTTTAAAACTACTTGTTAACTATTATCACTCAATTTTTATCTAGTATTCATAATCTATTGAAATAAATATAGGGACTGAAAATCAGTCCCGAATTAATACTCTCTTTTTTCTTTAACTCTTGCAGCTTTACCAGCCTTACCTATTAAATAATTTAGTTTAGCTCTTCTTACTTTACCTTTTCTAGTTACAACAATTTTCTCAATTCTTGGAGAATGAACAGGGAATGTTCTTTGTACACCTACACCATAAGATACTCTTCTTACAGTAAAAGTTTCTCTTGAACCTCCACCTTGTCTTTTAAGTACAATACCTTCAAAAACTTGAATTCTTTCTCTGTTTCCTTCTTTTACTTTATAGTGTACTTGAACTGTGTCCCCAACGTTAAATTGAGGGATATCATCTCTTATTTGTTCCTGTTCTATTAGTTTAATTACGTCCATGTTTTCCCCTCCCTTCTTCCTAGACGTTCATGCTATTTTAAGCAGAGGACCGCCCGTTTTGCCACATGTAATTATAGCATAAATATATATAAAATACAACTTATTTCTATATATTTATTTCTTCCTTTATTTTATTTAATATTTCTTTTTGTTTTTCAGTCAATTTTACCTTGTCAATTAAATCTGGTCTTCTTAAATAAGTAAGCTTTAATGACTGATATAGTCGCCATTCTTCTATCTTTTTATGGTCCCCAGACAAAAGAACATCAGGTACCTCATGTCCTCTAAATACTCTTGGTCTTGTGTATTGAGGATATTCTAAGAGTCCATTATAATGTGATTCCTCTTCAAATGATTCTTCACTACTTAAAACTCCTGGAATTAATCTTACTACTGAATCAACTACGACCATAGCTGGTATTTCTCCACCAGTTAGTACATAATCTCCAATTGAAATTTCATCATCTATATAATTTTCTACTATCCTATTATCAATTCCTTCATAATGACCACAAAGCAATATTAAGTGTTGTTCTTTTGAAAGCTCTTTTGCTAAATTTTGATTATATACTTTTCCTTTTGGTGTAAGATAAATAACCCTCGAATTAGTCTTTCTCACACTCTCAATAGCTTTATAAATCGGCTCAGGTTTCATAACCATTCCAGGGCCACCACCAAAAGGATAATCATCAACACGTTTATGTTTATCTTCAGAAAAATCTCTTATGTTAATGTAATTTAGTTCTATTAATTTGTTTTTTATTGCCCTACCTATTATGCTATAACTAAAAACTTCCTCTAACATAGTTGGAAACAATGTTAAAATATCTATTTTCATTCTATCATTCCTTCTAGTGGGTCTATGATCATCTTTTTATCATCAAGATTTATCTCTTTAATAACTTCTTTTATAGCTGGTATAAGATACTCTCTACTGTTATCTCTAACCACATAAACATCATTACTACCTGTCTGTATAATATCTTTAATTTTACCTAGAAATTTGCCGTCTTTGAGATAAACATTTAAACCAATAATCTGAAATATAAAATACGTATCCTCTGGTAATTCTATAGCATTTTCTTTATCTATATATACATACTTACCTTTAAAGCACAAAACATCATTGATATTATCAAAGCCTTTAAATTTCAACATAACAAAGTTTTTCTTATACCAAACATCCTCTATTTCAATTTTTCGTTTTTCTATATAAACATATTCTAGTTCCTCAAATCTAGTCATGTCATCTGTTAATGGAAATATTTTTAATTCTCCTTTAATACCATGAGTATTTATTATCTTACCTACTTTAATAAAATCTATCATCATAGGCAATACCCCTTTGAATGTTTTAATTTAGTCTATCCATTTAAAAATATTTTCATTCTAAAATTGAAATAAAGGGATTAGACGAACTAATCCCTTTACTGTATAATTTCAACTACAACCCTTTTATTTTCCTTAGTAGCTGCTG
The DNA here is from genome assembly GCF_050286925.1 of Caloranaerobacter longqiensis. Taxonomy (NCBI): domain Bacteria; kingdom Bacillati; phylum Bacillota; class Tissierellia; order Tissierellales; family Thermohalobacteraceae; genus Caloranaerobacter; species Caloranaerobacter longqiensis. Next base: position 125,354 of record NZ_JBFWFX010000003.1, on the reverse strand, counting down.
CCTTTACGACAGTTCTTATAGCTTTTGCTATTCTACCCTGTTTCCCAATAACTTTTCCCATATCTTCTGGGGCTACTTTCAACTCGATAATCACTGACTGTGTACCTTCTACTTCATTCACTTGTACTTCTTCTGGTCTGTCTACAAGAGCTTTAGCTATTACTTCAACTAACTCACCCATTTTTCTACACCCCCCAAGATCGAATTAAGCATTCTTAATCTCTTCTAATTTCTCATAAATACCATTCTTCTTAAATAAATCATTAACTGTATCTGTAGGTTTAGCTCCATTTCTTAACCATTTAATTGCTTTTTCAGCATCTATTTTAATCTCTTTTGGATTTGAAACAGGGTTATAGTATCCAACCTGCTCAATGTATTTTCCATCTCTAGGAGCACGTGAATCAGCTACTACTATTCTGTAGAAAGGCTTCTTTTTAGATCCCATTCTTGTTAGTCTGATTTTTACTGCCATGCTTTCACCTCCTTCTGAAATTTTATCTATCTAAAAAATGGAATTTTAAACTTACCCTTTTTCATAGCTTTTTCCATTTCACCCATCTTCTTAAGCATTTTTTTAGTTTCTTTAAATTGCTTTAAAAGTCTATTTACATCTTGAATCGATGTACCACTACCTTTAGCAATCCTTTTTCTCCTGCTTCCATCTATAATAGATGGATTTTGTCTTTCTTCCTTTGTCATTGATTGTATTATAGCCTCAATCTTAACTAACTCTTTTTCATCGACTTTTAAATTTTTTAATTGTTTAGAACCTATGCCTGGTATCATTTCTAATATCTGATCTAAAGGTCCTAAATTTTTCATCTGCTGTAATTGCTCAAGAAAATCCTCGAGTGTAAACTGTTGACTTCTTAATTTCTTTTCTAATTCAATTGCCTTTTTAGCATCTAGACTAGCTTGAGCTTTTTCGATAAGACTCAGAACATCCCCCATCCCTAAAATTCTTGAAGCCATTCTATCAGGATGGAAAGGCTCTATCTGCTCTAACTTCTCACCCATGCAAACAAACTTTATAGGTTTTTGAGTAACAGCTCTAATCGATAAAGCCGCACCACCTCTTGCATCTCCATCAAGTTTGGTCAAAATAACACCATTAATACCTAATCTATCATCAAAAGTCTTAGCTACTGTTACTGCATCCTGTCCTGTCATTGCATCTACAACAAGTAAAATCTCATGCGGCTTTACTTCATCTTTTATATTTTCTAGTTCGTTCATTAAATCTTCGTCAATATGAAGCCTACCAGCTGTATCTATAATAATAACATCATTTCCATTTTTTTTGCCATATTCAATCGCAGCCTTAGCTATATTAACTGGATTTTGCTTATCTCCCATTGAAAAAACTGGTACTCCAATACTACTTCCAACTACTTGTAACTGTTTAATAGCAGCTGGTCTGTAAATATCACAAGCCACTAATAAAGGTGATTTTCCATTTTTCTTGAGTAAACCAGCTAATTTACCTGATGTAGTCGTTTTACCCGCACCTTGAAGACCACATAACATTATAATCGTAGGTGGATTAGATGCAAACTCTATTTTACTCTGGGTTTCTCCCATCAACTTAGTTAACTCGTCATTTACTATTTTTATTACCTGTTGCCCTGGAGTAAGACTCTCCATTACTTCATGCCCAACAGCTCTTTCTTTTACATTATTAATAAATTTTTTAACAACTCTAAAGTTAACATCTGCCTCAAGCAATGCAAGTTTTACTTCTCGCATTGCATCATTAACATCTTTTTCTGAAAGTTTTCCTTTACCTTTTAACTTACCCAGAGTTTTCTGAAGCTTCTCAGCTAAACTTTCAAAAATCATTATTTGACCTCCTGATCATTATCTAAAATATCTAAAGCGATATTCTCAATATCTATCACATGAGAATTAATATCTTCTAAACGTCCTAGTTTTAAATCATCCTTTATCAAGTTCAATCGTTTAAGAATAATTTTTATTTTATCCTTATCCTCTAAAAATTTCTTAACTAATCCTAATTTCTCTTCATAATCTAATAATCTTTTCTCTGCCCTTTTTAATATATCATGAACACCTTGTCTACTAATGTTTAGTTGCTCTCCAATTTCACTCAATGACAAATCATGTATATAATACATCTCAATTATTGTATATTGTCTATCACTAAGCAGTTTTCCATAAAAGTCAAATAACAACCCCATTTTTACTGCCTTTTCAAACATATAAATCACCATATCAATAAAATGTAAAGCCATAAACTTGACAGATTGTATTTTATAATACATATGCTTATTTGTCAAGTTTATTCTGTAAAAATCGCCTCAACAAAATTCTGAGGATCAAAATCTTGTAAATCTTCTATCTTTTCACCTACACCAACTAATTTTACTGGTACATTTAGCTCTGATTGAACAGCTAAAACTACACCACCCTTAGCAGTTCCATCTAGTTTAGTTAATACTATTCCAGTTATATCACAAGCTTCTTTAAACACTTTAGCTTGCATAATTGCATTCTGTCCTGTTGTAGCGTCAACTACTAATAAAACCTCCCTAGTAGCTTCAGAAAACTCCCTTTCTACTATTCTGAAAATCTTATTAAGCTCATTCATTAGATTCTTCTTGTTATGAAGTCTACCTGCTGTATCACAAATCAACACATCAGCTTTACGAGCTTTTGCTGCTTGTATACCATCGAAAATAACCGCTGCAGGGTCAGAACCCTCTTTATGAGCTATTATCTCAACTCCTGCTCTATTAGCCCATTCTTGTAATTGATCAATAGCAGCTGCTCTAAAAGTATCACCTGCTGCAATTAAGACTTTTTTACCTTCATTTTTTAATCTATAAGCTAATTTCCCTATAGTTGTAGTTTTACCAACTCCATTTACCCCAACAACTAATATAATTGCTGGTGACGGCTCTATATTAATTTTATTATTACTTTCAATATCAGTTAGAATTTCTTTTAATTCTTCTTTAAGTAACTCTTTAATTTCAAAAACTTCCTTTATTTTTCTCTCCTTTACTTTATCTTTTAAATCCTCAATTATCCTCATCGTTGTATTTACTCCCATATCTGCAGTTATCAATACTTCTTCTAATTCTTCAAATAACTCTTCATCAATTTTTTGATAAGATTTTAATATAAAGTCAACTTTTTCAGTAATACCTTTTCTTGTCTTTTCTAGACCTTGTTTTAATCTACTAAATAAACCCAATTTTGGTTTCTCTTCATTATTTACATCTTCAATCTTGTTCTCTGTTATTATTTCCTTTTCTTGCAAGTTGTTTTCTTTTTGTTCTAAACTATTTTCTTTTTTAATCTTTTTAAAAAATTTCTTTAACATTTTAAAACCTCCTTAGCTAGCTTTTTCGTTAATTTTTTCCGATAATTTAACTGATACTAGTTTAGTAACACCTTCCTCTTCCATTGTAACACCATATAAAGAATCTGCTGCTTCCATAGTACCCTTTCTATGAGTTATGACAATAAATTGAGTGTTTTCTGAAAAGTCTTTTAAATAATCAGCAAATCTAAACACATTTGCTTCATCTAAAGCAGCTTCAATCTCATCTAAAATACAGAAAGGTGTTGGTTTAGTCTTTAATATAGCAAAAAGTAAAGCAATAGCTGTTAAAGCTTTTTCTCCTCCAGATAGCAGTGATAAACTTTGCAATTTCTTACCTGGAGGTTGTGCTATAATTTCTATTCCACTTGTCAAGACATTTTCTTTATCTTCTAAATATATATCAGCTTTTCCTCCGCCAAATAGCTTTTCAAAAACCTCACTAAAATTCTTCCTAATCTTTTCAAAATTAATACTAAATTGCTCTATCATTTTTCTTTCCATATCTTTGATAACTTTATTTAAAGACTGTTCTGCTTTTATTAAATCATTTTTTTGTTCAGTAAGAAATTTAAATCTATCATTTACTCTTTCAAATTCTTCAATAGAGCTAACATTTATTTCTCCTAAAGATTTTATTTTTCTTTTTAAATCTCTAATTTCATTTTGAACTTTAGTTACATTTTCTAATTCCTTTTTATAATTTAAAGCCATTTGATATGAAAGTTCATAATCATCCCATAACTTATTAGTATAATTTTCAAGTTGCATATTATATCGTGCAAGTTTAATATCTAGAGTATTTTTACTTGACTGTAACTCATTTATCTTCTTATTCATTTCTTTTATCTTTTCTTGTTCATTATAAAATGACTGCATAAAATTATTTTTATCACTTTTTATCTCTTTGAGTCTAATATCATATTCTAAAAGTTCTTGAGATAGCTCATTCTTTTTAACAATAAGCATTGTCCTTTGATCTTGTAACTTCTTAATATTTTCTCTAATTTTTTCTGATTCACTTTCAAAATTTTCTATATCATTAGCAATTCTTTTATACTCCTCATCAAGTTTCAAAAATGACTCGTCAATCCCTTTCATTTCTTGTTCGCAAGAAGCCAAATTTACTTTAATATCAGTTAAATATTTTGATAAATCATCTCGTTCTAATTTATTTTTTTCAAAATTATTTACTAAATTATCAATTTCTGTTTTACTTAAGTTATATCTACTTTCACTGTTTTTCAAATCTAAACTCAAATTCTCAATTTCTTTATTCAACTCCATCATTTCGCTTAATAATTGTTTTTTCTCATTATTATATTTTTCTATTAAATCAATTAAATTTTGTCTTTCTCTCTCCTTCTGAAGTTTGCTATTCTCGAAATTTGAAATATCTAAATTTAACCTGTTGATATCCTTTTCACTCTTTTCTAACTCAGAATTTAACTTAAATAATTCATCATTTATATTTTTAGATTTTATCTCTAAACTCTTATATACTTCTTTAAGCTCTATTATTTGTTTACCTAAATCATTAAGCTCTCTTTCTCTGCTTAATAATCTTACATTCTTAGAACTTAAGCTTCCCCCAGTAATTGAACCTCCTGGGTTTATAACTTCTCCATCTAATGAAACTACCTTCATTGAATACTTTAATTTTTTAGAAATTCTGATGCCATCATCAATTGTTTCTACAATAACTACTCTTCCAAGTAGATATTCAAAGATTTCTCTATACTCTTCATCAATTTCTATTAGCTTTGAAGCGATACCTATAACTCCATTTGTTTTTATTATCTCTTCTTCATCAGACTTTAATCCCTTACCTCTGATAGATGTCATTGGTAAAAAAGTGACTCTACCTAACTTATTTTCTTTTAAATATTTTATAATCCTCTTAGCTTCGTTTTCTGAATCAGTAACAATATTTTGTAATGCTGAACCAAGCGCTATTTCAATTGCTACTTCATATTTCTTATCAACCCTTAATAATTCAGCAACTACCCCTCTTACTCCTTCTCCTAATTGCCTATCTTTTTTAATTGCTTTAAGTACATTCTTCACACTTTTATAAAATCCATCATAACTTTCTTTCATTTCTTTTAAAAGGTTATATTTAGATACTTTAGCTTGGATTTCACCCTTTATTTGTTCCAATTGCATATTAATATTTCTAAATTTTTCTTCTAGCTTTTCCTTATCATTCATTAATGAATGTTTCAAATCAGTTATTTTATTTAATTTGTAATTAAGCAGTTGTATTTCCGAATCAATATTTTCAATTTTAGCTTCAGCATCACTTTTTTTATAAACTAATTCATCAATTTCTTTATCAATCTGTTTAATTCTCTTATCAATATTTATAATAAAAGTCTTAATACTATTTATCTTACTTTTAATTTCAGTAATATTATTTAATAATTGGATAACAGCATCCTTTTTATTTTCTATTCCTCTTTCTTTACTCTTTATTTCATCATCTAGTTTGTCCAATTTATTCAAACGTTCATTTAGTTCAGATCTTAAGCTGCTAATCTTCTCACTTAACTTTTCTTTGCTATTGACAAGTTTAAGTTTTTCTGTTTCAATCTCGTTTTGCCGTTTTACTAATTTCTCTATATTATTACTTATCTTGTTTTGTTCTTTTTTCAAAATTTCTGTTTTTTCATCGCATAATCTTATCTCACCATCAATTTTCTCAATTTTATTTTGAACATCATACCTATTATTTTGTATGATTTCTATATTTTTCTCCATTTTTTCAATTTCATTTTTTACTTTGTTATACTTGCTTTCTAATATTTCCCGTCTTTCCTCATTATATTTTAATTGTTCTTGAATTACATTTTTCTGTTTTTCTATATGATCTATCTGCCCTTTCAACCTATCTATTTCTCTTAAATATAAATTAACTTCTAAATCTTTTAATGTTTCTGCAAGTTCAAGATATTTTTTAGCCTTTTCCGCTTGTATTTTTAATGGAGATAACTGACCTTCAATCTCATTTAATATATCATTAATTCGTGTAATATTCTCTTTAGTTCTTTTAAGCTTTTTCTCTGCTTCTTCTTTTCTTGTTTTGAATTTAACTATCCCTGCTGCCTCTTCAAAAATATTTCTTCTATCTTCTGACTTAGAACTTAGTATTTCATCAATCCTGCCTTGTCCAATTATCGAATATCCATCTTTTCCTATACCAGTATCCATAAAAAGTTCCTTAATATCTTTTAATCTACATGAATTTTTATTTATATAATATTCACTTTCTCCTGAACGAAATAATCTTCTAGTTATACATACTTCTGAATAGTCTATAGGTAAACTCCCATCCTTATTATCGAATACTAAAGTAACTTCAGCAAAACCGAGTGGTCTCCTCTTAGAAGTTCCTGAAAAAATGACATCTTCCATTTTACTACCTCTTAATGTTTTAGCACTCTGTTCTCCTAAAACCCATCTAATAGCATCAGATATATTACTCTTACCACTACCATTAGGCCCAACTACACAGGTAATCCCTCCATTAAGTTCAATCTCAGTTTTATCTGCAAATGACTTAAAACCTTGTATTTCTATCCTCTTTAAAAACAAGTTTAACACCTCTTTTATTTAGTTTGCTAAAGTTAAACTGCATAAGAAATAAAAGGTTTCCAAGAAATTCGGAAACCCATATAATTATATCTGTTTTCACTAATACACAGATATATTCTACTCAAGTAGAATAAAACCCTTCCTTTTAAGATATTTTTCCATATATCTTCTAACAGCTACTTCATAACATATTTCGTTAACATATATCTTTAATATTTCTAAAGGTAACTCTGATTTTTTTAGTTTAATAATTATATTATATCTATCTTTAAAATATTTAACATTACTTGATTTTTGTCCAACTAAGTTTGATACTAATTTACTATTAATTTCAATTAATATTGAAACATTTTTAATTTCATTTTCATTTATAAATTCTTCTAAAATTATTTTATATATATTTGATTCAACTAACTGCCTAATTGAAGGGTGATATGGACCTGCTAAAACATCTCCTCCTAAAGAAATGTTTTCTGTCGGTTGCAATCCTATTCTAATAACTGGTATTTTGTAGTAATTAAATAAAATTAATATGTCTGTACAAATATCAACGGCTTCCTCTAAAGTCAATGGTTTGTATTTACCTAAAGAGTACATATATTCTAAATAAGTATCCTTAATTACTAATGTTGGATACAATCTAACAAAATCTGGTTTAAGATTAATAATATTTAAAGCAGTATTAATTGCTTTTTCTTTAGTATCACCTGGTAAACCTATCATAAATTGCAATCCCAATTCAAAATTCCAACTTTTTATTAAATTAACTGCATCAATTACATCATTAACAGTATGTCCTCTATTACTCTTTATTAAAACTTCTTCATCTAATGATTGAACTCCTAACTCAATAATATCTACATCATACTTTTTCAATAATGTAAGGATAGAATCATTTATATAATCAGGTCTTGTCGACAATCTAATTTTGTCTATTAATCCCCTCTTTTTATAATTATACACTATATTTAAAAACTCTTCTTGTTGCTCAATATCAATCCCAGTAAAACTTCCACCAAAGAAGGCCACTTCTATTTCTTTTGTACTAAGAGGAATAGTCTTTAAAAATTTATCAATCGTTTCTTCTATTTCAATAGCCGTTATATCTTTGATTTGCCCTGCTATTTTCTTCTGATTACAAAAAACACAATCATGTGGACATCCTTTATGCGGTACAAAAATGGGTATTATTTTTTTTCTAGTCCCCATTTAAAACACCTAACCTTATTAGAGCATTTTTAGCCGCACATTGTTCAGCATCTTTTTTACTACGGCCAACCCCCTCACCTAATACTTGATTGTTTAAAGAAACTTTAACTTGAAAAATTTTATTATGATCTGGACCATATTCATTCATTACATTATAACAAACACCTGATTTACTACTTTTTTGAATTATTTCTTGTAATTGAGTCTTATAGTCAATCAAAATCTTTCCTTCTACAGCATCTTCAATTATATTTTTCAATACATTTAATATAAATTTTCTAGCTTCTCCAAGCCCACCATCTAAATATATCGAACCTATCAAAGCTTCTAGTGTATCTGCTAAAATAGATATTCTTTCTCTTCCACCAGTAGCTTCTTCTCCTTTTCCTAACAAAAGATACTTGCCCAAATTCAATTTCTTCGCTACTGTTGATAAAGACGTTTCACATACAATGACAGCTCTTAATTTTGTCAGTTCTCCTTCAGGAAATTTAGGATACTTTTCAAATATATAATCGCTTACAACTAAACTTAATACCGAATCGCCGAGAAACTCTAATCTTTCATTATATTTAATTTTCAATCTTCTATGCTCATTAGCATATGAACTATGTGTTAACGCTCTATTAAGAAGATTTATATTATGAAATCTATATCCAATTTTATTCTGTAATTCATCTAATAATTTCATTCGTTCATTATCTAAAGACATAATCTACCTCCAAACTGATTTAAAACAATTTGCCTTTATCTCATTAATAGTTTACTACATACTATTATTTACATGCAAATGGTTTTTAAATCTAATCAGTTATTTGCTATTTTAAAAATTGTAAAGTGATAATTCAGTAAAAAAGACTAGGCAAAAACCTAGTCTTTTTTACTAAACATATTTTTTTATTATAATAGAAGCGTTATGACCACCAAAGCCTAGAGAATTTGACATTGCATAGATTACTTTTTGTTCTATTCCTTTATTAGGCACATAATCTAAATCACATTCTTCATCTTTTGTATTATAATTAATTGTAGGTGGTATAAAATCATGATATACTGTTAAAGCACACACTGCTCCTTCAAGCCCACCAGCAGCACCTAATAAGTGCCCAGTCATTGATTTAGTAGAACTTACTTTTAGTTTGTAAGCATGATCTTTAAAAACTTCTTTAATAGCAGCAGTCTCAAACTTATCATTATATGGCGTAGATGTTCCATGAGCATTTATATAATCTATCACATTTGGTTTTATACCTGCGTCATCTAAAGCTAATTTCATAGCTCTAGCTGCTCCTTCTCCATTTTCTGCTGGTGCAGTTATATGATAAGCATCACATGTCATACCATATCCTACAATTTCTCCATATATTTTAGCTCCTCTATTTAAAGCATGATTTAATTCTTCTAAAATAAGAATTGCTGAACCTTCTCCCATTACAAAACCATCTCTATTCTTATCAAATGGTCTACTAGCTAGTTTAGGATTATCATTATTAGTTGATAATGCTTTCATAGAAGAAAAACCAGCTAAAGCCAATGGTGTAATTGCAGCTTCGGCACCACCTGTAATAATTATATCTGCATCTCCTCGCTGAATTATCTTGAAACTATCACCTATAGCATTTGTCGAAGAAGCACATGCAGAAACAACTGTTTCATTTGGCCCTTTTGCACCTAATAAAATAGCTATTTGCCCAGCTGCCATATTACTAATCATCATAGGTATAAAAAAAGGACTTATTCGTTTAGGACCTTTTTTTAATAATTTTTCATGTTGCTCTTCAAGCGTAGCTAATCCACCAACACCAGAACCTATTATAACTCCAAATCTCTCTTTATTTATCGAATCTAATTTTAACTGAGCATCTTCTACAGCTAATTTACTTGCAGCGACTGCAAATTGAGTAAACCTATCCATCCTTTTTGCCTCTTTTTTATCCATGTAATCTTCAGGCTTAAAATCCTTTACTTCTGCTGCTATTTTTGTAGAATAACCTTCAGTATCAAATTTCGTTATATAATCAACACCATTTTTACCTTCTTTAATAGCACCCCAAAATTCTTCTATTCCAATTCCGATTGGACTTATTATACCTATACCGGTAATAACCACCCTTCTCATCATGGTTTAACCTCCTAAAATGTCTAGTTAATAGAAATCTATTTTTAAGGTCCCGAAAAAATCGGGACCATTATTTCATAATTACTTCATGTTATTTTGAATGTACTCAACTGCATCTTTAACAGTTTTTATCTTTTCTGCTTCCTCATCTGGAATTTCTAAATCAAACTCATCTTCAATAGCCATAATAAGTTCAACTACATCAAGAGAGTCTGCATCAAGGTCGTCTTGAAAAGATGATTCCATTTTTATTTCATCTTCCTCAACCTCTAGCTGTTCAGCTATTATTTTCTTAAGTTTTTCAAATACCATACTTACACCTCCCTTCAATATTATTACAATGATTTATATTAATAATCCTCCATCTACAATTAAAACTTGACCTGTTATGTAAGAAGATAGATCACTCGCTAGAAATGCAACTGCATTAGCTATATCCTCAGGTTCTCCTAATCTATTCAAAGGTATTTTGCTTAAGTATTCTTCCTTTACTTTATCTGGTAATTTATCTGTCATGTCAGTCTTTATAAACCCTGGAGCTATTGCATTCACTCTTACTTTTTTCTTAGCCACTTCTTTAGCAATTGATTTAGTAAATCCTATTATTCCAGCTTTAGAAGCAGCATAATTACATTGCCCCTGATTACCTGTAATACCTACTACTGAAGCTACATTTATGATACTTCCACTTTTTTGTTTCATCATAGTCCTAATCGCTGCCTTAGTAACATTAAATGTTCCTTTTAAATTAATATTGATTACATCATCCCACTCTTCTTCTTTCATTCTCATTAGCAAATTATCTCTAGTTATTCCAGCATTATTTACTAAAATATCAATTCTACCAAATTCGTCTAAAACTTTATTTATAAAGTTTTCTACATCGTCTTTATTTGATATATCTGCCTTTACTGCTATAGCTTTAACTCCCATTTCCTCTGCCAATTTTATTACTTCCTTAGCTTTAGTATCACTTTTTGTATAATTAACAACTATATTAGCTCCTAAAGAAGCTAATTTTAGTGCTATAGCCTTGCCAATTCCTCTTGAACCTCCTGTTATAAGCGCTATCTTGCCAGTTAGATTCATAAACTCAGCTCCTTAACTTAAAAATTCATTTAATTTGGATAGTGTATCTATATTCTCAACATTAATTGTTGTAACCTTTGTACCTAATTTCTTTGCTGTTTTCTTTACAAAACTGCTTAATGATTTACCTGGACCTATTTCTATAAATGTATCGATTCCATATTTAATCATAAATTCAATACTATCTTGCCACAATACAGGCATAAACACCTGCTTTGATAAAAGTTCTCTAATTTCATTTTCATTTTCGATAATCTTCGCTGTTACATTTGAAACTATTTTTGTTTTCATCTTTCCTATTGAAACTTTTTTTAGCTCATCACTTAGCCTATCTCCCGCTGGTTTCAATAAACTTGAATGGAAAGGAGCACTTACTGATAACTTCAAAGCCTTCTTAGCCCCTTTTTCTTTAGCAATATCACATGCTTTTTCAACAGCTTTAACTTCTCCAGAAATCACTATTTGACCAGGGCAATTATAATTTGCACATTCAACTATCCCTACATCACATGATTCTTTAACTACTTCTTCAACTACCTCTCTTTCTAATCCTATAATTGCAGCCATAGTTCCTACCCCAAAAGGCACTGTTTCCTGCATCAATTTACCTCTAGTCTTTACAAGTTTTACCGCTTCCTCAAATTTAAAAGCACCACTATATACCAAAGATGAATACTCTCCTAAACTCAATCCAGCAGTTATTTCAGCCTTTAAACCTAATTCATCAACTACTTTTAATATAGCAATTGAAGTAGTTAAAATAGCTGGCTGAGTATTTTCAGTTTTAACTAACTCTTCACTAGGTCCTTCAAAGCAAAGCCTTTTTAAATCAAATCCCAAACTCTCATTTGCTATATCAAATACTTCTGCTGCAACTTTATAGTTTTTAACAATATCGCTTCCCATTCCAACATATTGAGCTCCTTGACCAGGAAAAATAAATGCAATTCTGCTCATTTTATCACTCCTATAAACTTTCTTTAACCTTTTTGGCCTCAGCAATTATATCTTCTATAACTTCTTTACAAGTTTTAATTTCTTTAATTAATCCACTAATCTGTCCTGCCATTACAGAACCATTTTCAACATCTCCATTTAAAACAGCATTTCTTAATGTTCCTATCCCTAACTTTTCAATCGTCTCTTTATCTGCTCCTTCTTTTTCTAGTTTTATAAACTTTTTAGTAAGTTTATTTTTAATAGATCTTACAGGATGCCCTGTAACTCTTCCTGTTACTACTGCATCTCTATCTCCCGCTTTAAGTATCATTTTTTTATAATTCTCATGTGCTATACACTCTTTAGTACAAACAAACCTTGTACCAATCTGTACTCCTTTTGCACCTAGAGCTAATGCTGCAACAAAACCTCTTCCATCAGCAATTCCTCCAGCCGCAATTACAGGTATATTAACCGCATCAACAACTTGAGGCACTAAAGCCATTGTAGTAAGTTCTCCGATATGCCCACCTGCCTCAGTACCTTCAACAATTAATGCATCCGCACCTACTTTTTCCATTCTCTTTGCAAGAGCAACTGAAGGAACTACAGGTAGCACTTTTGTACCAATCTCTTTAAATCTGCCTATATATTTGCCAGGATTTCCTGCTCCTGTCGTTATTACAGGAACTTTTTCTCTATATAGTAACTCCATAATTTCATCAACATAAGGGGACAATAACATAACATTAACACCGAACGGTTTTGATGTCATTTTCTTAATCTTAAATATTTCCTCTTCTATTACATCAACAGGTGCGTTGCCACATCCAATTATCCCCAATCCACCTGCATTAGATACAGCTGCAGCAAGCTCTGATGTTGCAACCCATGCCATACCACCTTGTATAATCGGATATTGAATGTTCAATAAATCGCAAATTACAGTTCTAAACATCCTACACCTCCCGGTTTTTATACCATTTAATAATACATGAACCCCAAGTTAAACCTCCACCAAAACCAACTAACAAAATATTATCACCATTTTTTATTTTGTTAGCTTTAATTGCTTCATCTAATGCAACAGGAATTGAAGCTGATGACATATTCCCATATTTGTTTAAGTTTACATATACTTTATCTTTAGCAAGTTTTAATCTTTTTCTTGCCGATTCAATAATTCTAATATTAGCTTGATGTGGAACAAGATAATCTATATCTTCTAACTTAAGCCCACTCATCTCAATGACCTTTTTCGCTGCTTCTTCCATTGCTCTAACAGCAAACTTAAATACTTCATTCCCTTCCATTTTAATATAATGAAGTCGTTTCTCTACTGTATCATGTGTAGCAGGACATTTAGAGCCTCCTGCAGGTTGTGTAAGATACTTTCCGCCACTACCGTCTGCCCCTAAATTTATACCCAAAATACCCATACCTTCTGGTACTGTGCTTACAACAGCTGCACCTGCTCCATCTCCAAATAATACACAGGTATTCCTATCAGTCCAATCTACAATTCTTGATAATGTCTCTGCACCAATAACTAAAACATTTGTATAAAGCCCCGAGCTAACGTATGCATAAGCTATTGATAATGCATATAAAAATCCAGAACAAGCTGCCTCTAAATCAAATGCAGCTGCATTAGTACATCCTAATTTATCCTGAACTATACATGCAGTTGAAGGAAAAGCCATATCAGGTGTTACTGTACTTACAATTATCATATCAATATCTTCATTTTTAATCCCAGCATCATCTATTGCTCTTTCTGCAGCTATTGTTGCCATATATGAAGTCGCTTTATCGTCATCCAAAATTCTTCTTTCAACAATTCCTGTTCTTGTCTTAATCCATTCATCGCTAGTATCTACAATTTTTTCTAAATCATAATTTGTTAATACCTTTTCTGGAATAAAACTGCCTGTACCTATTATTCCAACCGACCTACTCTTATTCAAAATCATTGTTACCTCCTAAATTAGATATACTTTCTTCAATTAGCTTTAAAACATCATTTTCCACAAAAGCTTTTGCTTGCTTAATTGCATTCTTAATAGCTTTTGCATCAGAACTACCATGAGCTTTTATTACTCCACCTCTAACTCCTAACAAAGGTGCTCCTCCATACTCAGTATAATCTAATTTACTCTTAAAACTTCTAAGACCTGGTTTAAGTAATAGTGCTCCTAACTTAGTTATAGGATTTCTTAAAAATTCTTCCTTAAGTGCCGAAAAAATAGAATATGCTAATCCTTCTGTTAGTTTTAATATAATATTACCTACAAAACCATCACATACTAAAACATCAACTAACCCTTCTGGAATATCTCTGGCTTCAACATTACCATAGAAATTTATTAGTGATGATTTTGATAACAACTCAAAAGCTTCCTTAGTTAATTCATTACCTTTTCCTTCCTCTACACCAATATTAACTAATCCAACCTTTGGGTTTTTCTTGTTTAAAACTTTCTCTGCATATATACTTCCCATTAAAGCAAATTGCTGTAGATATTTTGGTTTACAATCTGCATTCGCACCAGCATCTATTAATAAAGAAATTCCCTTTTTAGTTGGATAAACAGGAGCTAATGCTGCTCTCTCTATACCCTTGATTCGTCCTACAACTAACAAACCTCCAGTTAACAAAGCACCTGTATTGCCTGCAGAAATAAAAGCATCTCCTTCTTTATCTTTTACCATTTTTAAACCAACTACCATTGAAGAATTTTTCTTTCTTCTTATTGCCATAACAGGTTTATCGTCATTTGTTATTACATCATCTGCATTAACAACGCTAATATTGTTTCCGTTATATCCAAGTTTGTCTAATTGCTCTTTTATCATTTTCTCTTTACCAACTAATACAATTTCCACATCTACTTCATTTAATGCATCTACACATCCCTTTACTGTTACTTCAGGGCCCTTATCCCCCCCCATTGCATCAACTATTATTCTCATATTTCCTCCTCCTTTTTATTCTATCGACACTAAAATAAACTTACCCCTAAAAACTTGTTCCTGTCCAACATATGTAAAAACATGCACAAAATATTTATTTCCTCTTACCCTTACAACTTCTGCTTTTGCAATAAGCTTCTGTCCAGCATAAACCGGACTTTTGTACTTAATATTAGCAACTCCTGTTAGTGCTACATCCGCATCAATAACGGCCATAGCAAGAGATTCAGCTTGTGCAAATATATGGTGTCCTCTTATTATATTCGTTTTCTTAAACGCCATCTCATTATTAGTTTCTAAAATTGAAATCCCACTTTTCCCCAATTTAAAATCTACTAATTCTCCTACTATTTCAGTTCCTCCAATTGTCCTAACTTTAGAATAGTTAAGTTCAGCCACTTTTTTTATTCTTTCTCTTAACTCAGGTATACCTAACTCAAGACGGTCCAATCTTATGGTCTGAATACTTACATTAAAAATTTGTGTTAACTCTTCATCCGTCAAAAAAGGATCTTCTTTTAATTTTTCCTTTAATCTTTTCTGTCTTTCTTTTTTAGGTAGCCTTTTATTAGCCATCTTTTCACCTCGAGTTATTACTTGAATTTAGTACCTATTACTAATAGTTAGTATATATTATAGTATAAAAAAAATCAAGTATTTTATTGTCTATATTTTTAGGTTTAACTTTAGCTAAGAACAAAATCTTCGATTTAAATAAATTAAGGTAGATTTTGCCCTAATCCATTACGGAAATTATATTTAAAATTATTCACAATTAATGCAGTTTATAACGACTCTGGCATGTAAACATGCCAGACAAAGTTTCAATAAAATCAACATTAATTTTCTTAATATGGGATTTTATTATAATTTCCTATGGATTATAAAAAAAAGATAGTGATTAAAATCACTATCCTAATTATTCAACCTCTATAACTTCTTTATTTTTGTAATATCCACATGAACCACAAACTCTGTGAGGTAACTTTGGTTCATGACATTGTGGGCACTCAACTAAATTTGGTGCGTACGCCTTGAAATTTGATGCTCTTCTTTTATCTCTTCTAGCTTTTGATACTTTACGCTTTGGTACTGCCATTAATAACACCTCCTTAAGTCAGTCCAATAATTCTTTTAATTTTTCCAAGCGAGGATCAATAAAGTCATCTTCACAATTACACTTTTGCAAATTTAAATTTTGACCACATTTAGGGCATAACCCTTTACAGGCTTCATCACAAAGTGCCTTCATAGGCAAAGAAAGCAAAATCGCAGAAACTATAAACTCCTGTAAATCCACTACGCTCTCTTTGTATACAACTAAGATTTCATCAATTTCCTCTTCTGAAACATTACTATCTTGTTCTACAAGTCTTCCCAACAGAACTGTACTTACTTTATTACTAAACTCTGTTAGACATCTAGCACAGCTCTCCTTATAGGTATAAGTAATTGTCGCATTTATAAATAAATCCTCGTCAACCCTGTATATACTACCATCTATATTTACAGGAGCTAATAACTCAATTCCTTTATCTTTTGTTGGTAAACTAGATATATCAATATCCTTACAAAAATTAATTACTTCGACAGTTCCATCGAGAAGTTTTGAAATATCTACATTCATTATGTTCACCTCTTAAATGTTGCCAGATTTTATTATATAAAGGTAAACCCTATTTGTCAAGAACTATATTACAGCATTTTAATATAAGTTAAAGGCAGGTAAATCCTGCCTATACTAAAGCTTTAGTCTCTCTTGCTATCATAAGTTCTTCGTTAGTAGGTACAACCAATACTTTAACCTTAGAATTTTCAGTACTTATAATAGTTTCTTTTCCTCTTACCTTATTTTTCTCTTTATCTATTTCTACACCCATAAATTCTAATCCTTCACAAACAGCTTCTCTAGTTTCTGGTGAATTCTCTCCTAGTCCAGCTGTAAATACAATTACATCTACTCCACCCATTATAGCTGCATATGCACCTACATATTTTTTAACTCTACTTGTAAACTTATCTAGCGCTAACTGTGCTCTTTCATTTCCTTTAGCAGCTGCTTCTTCTATATCCCTAAAGTCACTACTTACACCTGATATACCTAAAACACCTGATTTTTTATTTAGTAAGTTATTTACCTCACTAGTTGACATATTTTCTTTTTCCATTATAAACGTTACTATTGCTGGGTCTATATCTCCACATCTTGTACCCATAACAAGACCTTCTAATGGTGTGAATCCCATACTTGTATCAATTGATTTACCTTTTTTAATCGCAGCTAAACTTGCTCCATTACCTAAGTGGCATGTTATAATATTTAATTCGTTAATATCTTTACCTAAAATTTCAGCAGCTCTGTTTGACACATATTTATGAGATGTACCATGGAATCCATATTTTCTTATTCCATACTTTTCGTACAACTCATATGGAAGTGGGTAAATATATGAAAACTTAGGCATTGTTTGATGGAATGCTGTGTCAAACACACCTACCATAGGAGTATTAGGCATTAATTCTTGACATGCTTCAATTCCCATAATATTAGGTGGGTTATGTAATGGTGCTAAATCTGAACACTCTCTTAAAACTTTTAATACCTCATCATTAATAACTACAGAACTAGAGAATTTTTCTCCACCATGTACTACTCTGTGACCAACAGCACTTATCTCTTCCATTGATTTAATAGCACCATGTTCAGAGTCTGTAAGTACATTTAGTACAATTTCTAAAGCTACCTTATGGTTTGGCATTGGCTTTTCAATAATAACTTCTTCTTTACCTATTGTTCTGTGTTTTACTCTTGAGCCATCAATTCCTATTCTTTCAGCCAAACCTTTTGCTAAAACTTCTTCATTAGTCATATCAATTAACTGGTATTTTAAAGATGAGCTACCACAGTTTATAACTAGTATCTTCATAACATACCTCCTAAAAATGATTTTATACCAATATTCATATTATTATAATTAAAGAAAAAAATCAACCAAATACGCTATGTTTTTATAATCCATATGAAATTATATACCTTACTAAATTGTAAATAATTATAAATATAATTTCTGTTATGGATATGGGCAAAATCTCTTTGATTTATTCAAATCGAAGATTTTGTTCATATTATTGACTTAATTCAAATTTTTAATCTATTTTGTTTCAAAAAATAAGTATGATATAATTTATTCACAATTAAAATATTAAAAAAAGTTAAATTTTTAAAATGGAGGATGTTATGAAAGTACTAGGATTGATAACAGAATATAATCCATTTCATAATGGTCATCTTTATCATTTAAAAAAATCTAAAGAAATAACAGGTTGTGATTATTCAATAAGTGTAATGAGTGGAAGTTTTGTTCAAAGAGGTGAACCTGCTTTAGTAGATAAGTGGACTAGAGCTAAAATGGCAATTGACTCAGGTGTGGACTTAGTAATAGAACTTCCTACTATATATTCATCTCAAAGTGCAGAATTTTTCGCTTACGGTGCAATTAAAATTTTGGATGGTTTAGGCATTGTAAACTGTTTATGTTTTGGAAGTGAAACAGGCAATTTAAATGAACTAGATATAATTTCCAATATTCTTGTAGACGAAACAAAAGAATTCAAACATTTCCTGAAAAAATATCTATCAACAGGATGTGCTTATCCGAAAGCAAGAAGTTTAGCTATATCCGACTACTTAAAAGCAAAAAATATTAACTCAAATAATATAAACAAAATTATTTCAAGTCCAAATAATATTTTAGCAGTAGAATACTTAAAGGCTTTAAAAAAAATAAACAGCAATATAAAACCTTATACTATAAAAAGAATAAAAGCAGAATATCATGATATTAACATGACAGGTGAAATTTCTAGTGCTACTGCAATTCGTAATGAAATCTTTAAAACCTCAAATGGAATAGAAAATATTAAATCAGCCGTTCCTAATGCTACATATTCTCATTTGAAAGATTTTTTAAATAAATATGGTTCTTTCAATAATATTGAAAACTATGCACAAATTATTCAATACCACATAGCTAGATTTAATAAAGAAAGCCTAATAGAACTATTTGATATTGAAAACGGACTTGAAAATAGGATTTTAAATTGTATAAAAGAAAACACATCTGTAAAAGATATTTTAAATTGTATCAAAACAAAAAGATATACATATACAAGATTGCAAAGGTTACTTATACAAATGATTATTGGCTTAGATAAAAAAACTCTTTCCACCCTTTATTCACAAGATAACTTATATATTAGAGTATTAGGTTTTAATCAAAAAGGAAAAATTCTACTTAATAAAGCTAGGAAAAAAGCTAAATTCCCTATAATAACAAAATTTGCTAACTATAAAAAAATCAATAACAATAATTTAAACAAAATTATTGAAATAGAAAAACGAGCAACTGATATTTATTTCTTAGGTCTACCAAATTATAGTGGTAAAAAATTTGATTTAGACTATCTTATAAGCCCATACATGAAAATAGATGGATAATCTCCATCTATTTTCCTTCTATAATCCTTTTTATCTCTTCCATTTTTTCCATTGTTGCTTCATATCCCTTAATTACACACTCCTCAACTTTATCAAATCTTGAGGACTTTATATGTGAAACATCAGGTTCAATTAGTATATCAGCTACTATTATCTTATTTGTTGATATCTGCCTTGACATAACATCTATTGACTGCAATATGACATCAAAAATATGATTAATTCTACCAGGTTCTCCACTAAAACCAACATCAACAGCTATTACTACATCTGCTCCCATGTCTTTTACAACTGTTGCTGGAACTCTATCAATTACACCACCATCTACCAATATCATATCTTCATGTCTTACAGGTTCAAATATACCTGGTATAGATATGCTCGCCCTAACAGCTTTGTAAATTGGACCTTTGGTAAAAATATATTCACTAGAAGTCTTTAAATCAGTAGCAACTATAGACAATTTTTTATCTAAATCTTCTATATTCCGATTCCCAGTTAATAATTTAACTAGCTCTTCTACTTTCTTTCCTTTAACAAATCCTCGTTTTGGAACAGTTAAATCAATCCATAACTTACGATCTATATTTAATGCTATACTTTCAATCATTTTAGGTTTTACACCACAACAGTATACTGCTCCAATCAAAGCTCCAGCACTACTTCCTGATACTATATCTATTTCTATATTATTTTCTTCGAGAGCTTTTAATACTCCTATATGGGCTAGTCCTCTAGCAGCACCCGAACCTAAAGCTAAACCAATTTTCCTTTTTTCTCCCAAATTTCTCACCCCACTCTAATAAAATACTACTATCATATTAATATATTATAACAAATATATATATACCATAACATTCATAGGAGGTCATTTATGACACAAATACTTTCTATTTTATTCTTGATTTTAATATTTTTTTCAATTAAAAAATCTAAATATTTACTAACTATTTTGCCAGCCTTAATAACAATTTTTATAATTTTATCATTAATTATATTCCCAAAAAATACAATTAACGCAGCAATAGACGGTATAAATATATGGTTTTATATCGTTTTACCTTCATTACTTCCTTTTTTCATAAGTGCTGAAGTTTTAATAGGATTAGGAGTCGTAAATTTTATAGGAACTCTTTTAGGTCCAATTATGAAACCAATTTTTAATCTTCCTGGAGAAGCTGCTTTTCCATTTGCAATGAGTATTACTTCGGGATATCCTGTTGGTGTGAAATTGACTTCAAAACTTAGGTCTCAAGGAGTTTTAACAAGAATTGAAGCTCAAAGACTTGTTTCATTTGCTAGTACTTCTGGCCCGTTATTTATGATAGGTGCTGTAGCAGTAGGTATGTTAAAAATGCCAAATTTAGGTCTTTTGATTGCAATTCCGCATTATTTAGGAGCAATTACAGTAGGTTTATTTTTTAGATATTATGGAATTAAATTCGATACACCTAAAATAATAAAAAATAATAAAAAAAATCTAATTAAAACAGCTTTTAATGAATTAATTTTAGCTAGAAAAAAAGATAATAGAGGTTTTGGGCTAATATTAGGAGATGCTGTAAAAGAATCTTTTAATACTATGCTAATTATAGGTGGATTTATCATTTTATACTCAGTTATTATTGAAATATTAAATGTTACTGGTATTATTAATCTATTAAGTAGCATAATTTCTTTTATACCATTTATATCTAATAAAGAATTGATTAAAGCGTTTATTTCAGGACTTATAGAAATGACTGTTGGATGTAAAAATATTGCTAATATACCTTCTGTTCCTATTTTAGTAAAATTAGTAACAATTAATTTTATTATTGCATGGAGCGGTATATCGATACATAGCCAAGCTTCAAGCTTTATATCTAAAACAGACTTAAAAGTAAGCATATATTTATTATCAAAACTACTTCACGGTATTTTTGCTAGTATTTATACTGTTTTAATAAGCAGTATTTTTATAAAATTACCAATAGACACACCAGTTTATGCTTCGTATACTTATACAAATACTGTTTCTTTTGAAAAATGGTTCAACATTTTTAAATTTTCCACTATATTGCAAATATCTATACTTTTAGTAATTATACTAATATCTTTAATTACTAGCCTTTTATTTATCAAAAGTAAAAAATAAATTGACTAATTTTAAAAATAAGAAGTCGTCGACATTCAATAACATAAAAATTACCGAATGTTGACGACAAATCACACTACATTATTCAGAATAAAATATTCCTTTTTTTAATTTGAAATTTTTCCCTTCTGCTTTGCTTACACTACCAGGCGTTACACAAATTTTACTCTCTTTAACTTCTAGTGAACTTTTCTCAAAGTTGAACTCTGTTATGATATACTCCGTTTCTGCCATTAATATATCTCCAGAAAACGTTAAATAATTTCTAATCTGTAAATTTTACTCTAAATTCATCTTCTGAGTAATTTTTTAACAAAAGTTACCATCTTTATATGCAGGAAATATTTTAAATAAAAAAAGAGAGCCATTGAAGTCAAATTTTTAATCGTATTATTTTTTATCATTTAAAGCATTTAATCCTGCTTGATTTAATAAATTCCATGGTTTATTAAAATGTGGTTGGAAGAAGAAATCAACAAATGCCAATTCGTCTATAGTCATTTTATTTTGAATAACTACTGACATAGTATTTATCGATTGAGTCAAGTCTGTTTTTGAAATAATTTGTGCACCTAAAATTCTTCTAGATTCTCTTTCATAAACTACTTTAAATGTGGCAGAATCAAATGTAGGCATAAATTCAGGGCGATAGTTATCTGTAACTGTTACTGTTCTATAATCTATTCCCTTTTCTTTAGCTGCTTGCTCAGTAACTCCTGTTGAGGCAATATTATACTCATAAATCTTAATTCCAGAAGTCCCTTGAGTCCCCATGTAGCTAATAGTTGGTTTTACTAGGTTTCTAGCAACTAACGTACCCATACGAATTGCATTTGTAGCAAGTGGAATATATTTATATTCTCCAGTTGGATTATATATAACTGAACAACAATCACCAGCCGCAAAAACATCTTCTTTGCTTGTACGCATATATTCATCTACTATAATAGCTCCATTATCTAGCATATCAACTTGTCCCTTTAAAAGCGCTGTATTGGGCTTAAATCCAATACATAGTATTACTAAATCTGCCTTATATTCACCCTTATTAGTTACTACTTTTGAAACTTTTCCATCTTTTCCTTCAAATTTTTTTACGGTTTCTCCTAATGCTAATTTAACTCCCCGGTCTAGAAAAGCTTTTTCTGCTATATCTGTAAATTCTTTATCTAAATATTTGGCTAAAATACGGTCTTGCATATCTATTAATGTTACGTTTTTACCATTCATTTGAAAAGCTTCAACAAGTTCAACTCCTATATATCCGGCACCTACAACTACAATATTTTTTGCATTCTTTGATTTTTTAATAATTATATTTGAATGATAGAAGTTCTTTGATAATAATATGTTCTCAAGGTCTATTCCTTCTATTGGAGGAACTATTGGCCATGAGCCTGTAGTTATAATTAGTTTATCATAGGTATCATCAAACTCTTCTTTCGTTTTTAAGTTACGAACCTTAATCTTTTTATTATGGATATCAACATCTAATACATCATGGAGCATCTTAGTATTTATACCTAACTCTGATAATTGCTCAGGTGAAGAATAAAATAGTTTTTTCGGATCTTTAACCACTCCTCCAACATATAATGCAATACCACAAGATAAAAAAGATATATTATCGTTTCTTTCATATACAGTGATTTCTGCATCAGGATATAATTGTTTTGCATTTAATATTGCTGCCGTTCCAGCATGTGTACAACCTATAACAATTATTTTCATCAATTTTACCCCCTAACTTAATAATATAACATGTGATTTAATAAGAAACCATACGATAATGTAATAATGATTTTTAATATCATTTATCAATATACCCATTAAATATTTTTAAAAACATTTTGTTATTAATTTAATCTTATATCTTTACATTTTATGTATAATTATATAAAACCTGAATCCGAGATAATTAGAAATAAAATCTTAATGAAGTAGAACTAGGTTATGCTAAAATAGGAAAAATAAATAAATAGATAATCGAAGAAATAGATATACAGATAAGAAAGTAAAACTCAATTTGGAAAAATGCAAATAGAAGTGCCAATAGATAGAAATGGAGAATTTGAACCAATAATAGTCCCTAAAAATAAAAGAGATACATCAGGAATAGAAGAAAAAGTAACATCCTTATATGCAAGAAGAATGTCAACAAGAGATATACATGATCAAATAAAAGATATATACGGAATACAAATATCAGCTGAAATGGTAAGTAAAATAACTGACAAACTATTACCTCAAATACAAGAATGGCAAAATAGACCACTTGATCCAATGTACCTATTTGTATTTATGGATGCTATACACTATAAAGTAAGAGAAGATGGACAAATAAAAAACAAAGCAGCTTATGTTGTATTAGGAATAAGTTTAGAAAAGTTACAAACTCTATTATAAAAATTATTGCCAAAATTATACGGTTTTATGTGTATTACCCTATAATTTTGGCAATCATAAAAACAAGTTTAAAAGTTTTTATTACTATATAGTTAATTACTTCTTGTCAGATTGGAGTTTAAAGCACAAATTTATTTACAGACTCAAGCCTTTATTTAAAACCTCTTAATTCTTCTCTGTTTTTTTCAAGTGTAGTTATTATAGATTTTAGATTATCTTGTACATTTTTTAATAACTCATCTGCATACTCTCTTGCACCTATTCTTATCTCTTTCGCATTTGCTTTAGCCTTATTTATAATTTCTTCCGCTCTTTCTTGCGCCTTTCTAGTTATTTCATCTTTTTCTATCATCTCTTCTATATGTAATCTAGCTTCATCAATAATTGTATCTGCTTCATTTTGAGCTTCTACTAAAATTCTTTGTCTCTCTTCTTTTATCCATTCTGCTTGTTTAATTTCGTCCGGTAATTTTATTCTTATTTCCCTAATAATTTCTAATAATTCTTCTTTATCAACTAGGACTTTTCCAGCAAAAGGGATTGATGAACTTCCATCTATAATATCTTCAAGTTCATCTAATAATTTAATAACATCCATTTTCTAAGCCCCCTTTATCTTATTTAGTATAGCTCTTTCTACTTCTTTTGGTACAATGTCTGAAATATCACCATTTAGTTTTGCAACCTCTTTTACCAAGCTAGAACTTAAAAAAGAATATTTACTATTAGTCATAAGAAATAAAGTCTCTACATTATTATCAAGAGCTCTGTTCATCATCGCCATTTGCAGTTCATATTCAAAATCCGAAACAGCTCTTAAACCCTTTATTATAAATGATATATTTCTTTTCCTAACATACTCAACTAATAATCCAGAAAAACTGTCAATCTCTACATTTTTATACTCTTTAGTAACCGCTTTCAAAAGTTCAACTCTTTCTTCAACTGTAAACATTGGTTTTTTTGATGGATTATTTAAAACTGCGACAATAACCTTTTCAAACTTTTTAGAACATCTTTCAATAATATCTAAATGTCCATTTGTTACAGGATCAAAACTTCCAGGATATACAACAATCATTAATTTACCTCCCAAGCTCATAAAAAGTTATTTTAGTGTTTCCATAATTGTTTTCTCTAACTTTTACAAACGAAATAATTTCGTTTAATAAATCTAAACTACTCTCATGCTCAATTATTATTATACCTTCTTCTTTTAATAAATTCTCAGCCGCTATAATTTCCAAAGTTGGAATTACTAAACCTTTTTCATAAGGTGGATCCATAAAAATATAATCAAACTTTATTCCTCTAGCTCCTAATTTTTTTATAGCTCTTTCAACAGTATTTTTATAAACATAACTCTTAGCTATTAAATTTGTTTTGATTAAATTTTCTTTTATAGTTTTTATACTTATAATACTATTGTCTATAAAATAACATTCTTTAGCACCACGACTCAAAAATTCTATGCCTATACTACCGGATCCTGCAAATAAATCTAATACTACACTATCCTCTAAATCGTTTCCTAAAATATTAAAAAGCGATTCCTTTATCCTATCTGTAGTCGGTCTAATACTTAAACCTTTAGGAACTTTTAATTTATGTCCTTTAGCAGTTCCTGTAATTACACGCAAAATTATTCCTCCTTACTCCTAATAATAATATTTTAGCATATTATATCTTTTTTACAAACAAAATTATCTAAGTTAGGAATAAAATCTTAGATTAAAATAAATTAAGGTAGATTTTGTTGAAAGCCATAAACGAAAATTATATTCAATTTTATCCATAAATAAAGGAATATAAATTTCTATGGATTATAAAAATATTTCTTAAGTCCTATACTAGACCAAAAATCAAAAAAAGATGCTAAATGCATCTCTCTAATAGATTATTTTATTAATTTAAAGAAATATTATTTAGCTTTTCTTCGAATATTTCATAAATTTTTTGCTTCAAACTTGAATGTTTAGGTAACTCTAAAAACGGATCTTCTTTTAAAATTTGAAAAACTTCTTTTTGTGCTAATTTTAACATTTTAATATCAGTAAATAAATTCGCAATTTTTAAATCAGGCAATCCATGTTGTCTTGTCCCAAAAAACTCACCTGGTCCTCTTAACTCAAGATCTTTCTCTGATATTTCAAATCCATTATTAGTTTTTTCCATTATCTTCATTCTTTCAATAGAAATCTTACTTCTACTTTCATTTATAAGAATACAATATGATTGATGCTCACCTCTACCGACTCTGCCACGAAGTTGATGTAGCTGAGAAAGTCCAAATCTCTCAGCATTTTCTATAACCATAATGTTTGCATTAGGAATATTTACTCCTACCTCTATAACTGTTGTTGAAACAAGTATATCAATCTCTCCATTCTTAAATTTTGTCATTATCTCATCTTTTTCAATAGATGATAATTTCCCATGTAATAGTCCAAGCCTAAAATCTTTAAAAATATTATCCTTTAGCTCCTCATACAATTTTATGGCTGATTGTAAATCCAACGTATCAGACTCTTCTATCAAAGGACAGACAATATAAGCTTGTCTACCTTTGTTTATTTCTCTTTTAATAAAATCATATACTCTCCCTTTCATACTTGCATTTACTACATAGGTTTTCACTTTCTTCCTTCCAGGTGGCAATTCATCAATAATAGAAATATCAAGGTCTCCATATAATATTAATGCCAATGTTCTTGGAATTGGTGTTGCTGTCATAACTAAAACATCCGGATTTAACCCTTTTTGTGAAAGAGCTGCCCTTTGTCTAACCCCAAATCTGTGTTGTTCATCAGTAATTGCAAGCCCTAACTTGTAAAACTCTACAGTTTTTTGTATTAGTGCATGTGTACCAATTACAATGTCAACTGCTCCTTCTCTTATTTTGTCTAATATTTCCTTTTTTTTCTTGCTAGACATACTTCCCACTAGCAAACTGACTTTAACACCAAACGGTTCTAATAAACCACTCACATTTTCATAATGCTGCGTTGCTAAAATCTCTGTAGGTGCCATCATAACTGCTTGATAACCTGATTTAACTGCTTTAAACATTGCTAATACTGCAATAATTGTTTTACCAGAACCAACATCCCCTTGTACTAATCTATTCATTGGTCTGCTTGATTCCATATCTGAACATATTTCTTTATAAACTTTTTTTTGTGCATTAGTTAGCTCAAATGGTAAAGAATCTATTAATTCATCTATTTCTTTCACTTGTGAAAATTTAATCCCTTGTACATTTTCTACATATCTATTTCTTATAAGTCTTAAACCTAACTGCAAAATAAAAAGCTCTTCGAATACAAGCCTCCTCTTAGCTTCAATATATGAATACCTATCTTTGGGAAAATGTATATTATTTATTGCTGTATAAATCGAACATAAATTATATTTCTCTTTAATATACTCTGGCATTATATCTTCAATACTATCTAAATACTCGTCTAACACATTCTTGACTAACTTAACCATATCACCATTTTTTAAATTTTTAGTAAGTGGATAAATAGGAATGATTCTGCCTATTTTATCATTTTCATCTTCTCTCTCAAATACAGGATTCTGAATTTGTATTTCATTAAATACTCTTTTCACTTTTCCATTTACCTTTAATACTTCTCCTATTTTAAACTGCTTTTTAATATATTCCTGATTAAACCAAACCAAAAAAGCTAATCCTGTTTCATCTCTAACAGGTATTTTAACAATTGAAAGACCTTTTCTTGGTTTCAGCACAGAAGGTAAACCTACTACAATAACTTTCAAATTCGCTTTTTCACCATTTCTTACATTTATTATTTTATCCGTTTTTCTCCTGTCTTCATATGCTCTTGGAAAATAATAAAGTAAATCTTTTACTGTTTCTATATTAATCTTTTTTAACAGTTTTGCTCTTTTAGGACCTACTCCTTTTATAAATTGTATAGGTGTATTAAGCCTATTCAATCTTTTCACCTCTAATTTCGCTTGAATTTTACTCACTTTAAAAAAAATTTTTTATATGTTATAACAGAATCTTTAATTTAAGTCTATATTAATAAATGGATTATAACAAAAAACAATAGCTAAGTACAACCTAGCTATTGTAACTATTCTATTGAAAAAATGTAATAATACAGCGGTTGCCCACCATAAACGACTTCTACATCACAATCTTCAATTTCATCTTCGATAGCTTCTGCTAAAGCTTTTGCTTCTTCTTCAGAAATATCCTCTCCATAGTATAATGTAATCAAATCATTATTTTCATCAACTATATCTTTTAATAAATTAATTGAAACTTCAGTAATATCATTTCCAACTGATTTGATTTCGCCTTCACCAATACCTATAATATCATCTTTTTTAATTTCTATATCATTTACTACTGTATCTCTAACAGCAAAAGTAACTTGTCCTGTCTTCACTGATTTAATAGATTCCATCATGTTATTAATATTTTCTTCAAGTTCTAAATCCTCATCAAAACTTAAAAGAGCAGAAATTCCTTGAGGTACACTCTTAGTTGGTAATACTTCTATATTTGCATCACTCAATTCTTTAGCTTGTTTAGCTGCTAGGATAATATTGCTGTTATTTGGTAATATTATTATATTTTCTGCATTTACACTTTTTACTGCTTTTAATATATCTTCAGTACTTGGATTCATTGTTTGGCCGCCATGTATAATAAAATCTACATTCAGATCCTTAAAAACATTTGCTATACCTTCACCCATAGCTACAGCTATAAAACCATATTTTTTTCTACTTAATTCTACAGCTTTCTCTTCTTCTATTATTCTATTTTTATGTTGATATCTCATGTTATCAATCTTAACATTAATTAATTCACCTATTGCAAGTGCTTTTTCTAAAACAATTCCCGGATTATTTGTATGAATATGAACTTTTGTAACTTCGTCATTATTTACAACAAGTAAAGAATCTCCTAGTTCCATAATTTCTTGTTTGAATTTATCCACATCTATGTTTTTACTATTAATAATAAATTCTGTACAATACCCAAATTTAATATCTTCATCAAGTCTTTCAATATTAATACTATCTTCTACTTCGATATCTATATCGTCTTCAAGTAAAGCACTATCACCGATCGTTATAACATCCAAAGCACCTAGTAAAATATATAGTAATCCTTTCCCACCAGCATCCACTACACCTGCTTGTTTTAAGACAGGTAACATTTCAGGTGTTTTTTGTAAAGTTATTTCGCCGTGTCTAATCACTTCTTCTAAAAACTTTATGATATCCTTTTCTTTTTTTGCCATCTCTAAAGCTTTTTCTGCACATTCTCTAGCTATCGTTAATATTGTACCTTCTATCGGCTTCATTACAGCTTTATAAGCAGTATCTGAAGCTAATTTAAAAGCTTTAGCTAGTATTTCTACATCAATTCTTTCAACACCTTTTAACCCTTTAGCAAAACCTCTAAATAACTGTGATAATATTACTCCTGAATTTCCTCTTGCTCCCATTAGAGAACCATTTGAAGCAGCTTTGGCAATATCTTCAATCTTTTCACTATTTAAACTCTTTACTTGCTTTATTGCTGATTGCATTGTTAATGACATGTTCGTACCAGTATCTCCATCTGGCACAGGAAATACATTAAGAGAATCTACTACTTGTTTGTTTTTTTCTAATGTATTTGCTGCCCCTATAAAAATATTTTTTAGCAAAGCTCCATCTATGTATTCAATTTTCAATCTTAGTACCTCCTTAACCTACTTTTGTACTCTGACACCTTGAACATTAATATTAACTTTTTCTACTATCAAACCTGTCAAACTCTCAATATTATATTTTACCTTTTCTATTATGTTGTTTGCAACTACTGAAATCTTCGTTCCAAATTGTACTATAACATACAAATCAATAATAACTCTATTATCATTAGTATGAACTTTTACTCCTTTTGTCAAATGCTCTCTTTTTAGTAATTCTACTAAACCCTCAGTTGCATTTCGACTTGCCATTCCTACTAAACCATAACATTCCATAGCTGATAAACCTGCTATTATAGCAAGTACATTATCATCAATATTTATTGTTCCAAACTTATTACTTAATTTACCTGGCATTATAATCCTCCTTTAGATTTATTATATATAATATAATACCCTATTATTTTACCTTATTCAACTTGACTTTTATAACTCAAAAAAGATTACAACAAAATCCTCTTATTAAAAACTTTTCTATTTAAACTTCAGTATATTTGCATCTTTTTATTGCAAAAATAATCCTTGTTATGTTAAAATAGTAATGTTTTTATAGGGGCTTTTTAGTATTAGAACTGAGGAGGTGTTTTTATGTCAAGAGTTTGCGAAGTATGCGGTAAAGGAAAAGTATCAGGTTTCAAAGTAAGCCACTCTAACCGTCATAATAAAAGAACTTGGTTACCAAATATCAGAAGAGTAAAAGCTATTGTTAATGGTACTCCAAAGAGAATAAGAGTTTGTACTAGATGTTTAAGATCAGGTAAAGTTGAAAGAGCTTTATAGTTTAAACGGCTTCCTAAATGTTGGAAGCCTTTTTATTTTGTTAAGTACTATACAAATACCAACCTACCCATATCAAGCTAAGTCCGATAAATGATAATATAACCCAGCTCGGTAACATATAAAAAATCAAGCTAATTAAAACAACTAATAAAAGCATTATTAACGTTCTCTTTATTTTTTTCAAAAATACCACCTCTATAACATTCTATAAAATACCCATCCAATCAAAATCAACAAAACCCCTAAAAAGAAAACCCATACTGATATAGGTACAACCTGAATCACAATTATTGCACCTATAACAGCAAGTAAAATACCAGTTATTTGTTTTATATTTTTCTTAAGAAATATTTTTCTCATATTAACCACTCCCTAAAGGCTACTATAATATATTTTATTCATTACATTAAATAATGTTACTACATATGATTTTTAAAATTAAAATGCGGCCAAAGGCCGCATCACTTTTAATCTATGGACTTTATGACTAAACATATTCCGTCTTCTACTTTAATAATTCCTGTATCGGATATTAGAGTATTACTTATACCAAGTGTTGAACTAAATTTAATATTCACTTTTTCTACTTCATATTCAAATCCTTTCAATGTAACCCCTAATAAATCTCCATTAAACGGAATAATTGAAACATATTTTTTATCGTCTTTATAAATAAATAACTCATCCTTTGTTATAAATATTTCATTATGGTCATCTATTATAGTAGCTTTAACTCCTCTTTGCAGTAAAGAATATAATAAAAATATGTTAGCTAAAGTATGATCTAGTCTTGTACCTGTGACCCCAACCAATACTATTTCATTAAAACCCTCTTCAATTACATAATTAATTGATAATTCAGTATCTGTTTTATCTTTTTTAGTGGGAAACTTTATAAATTTAACTTTATAGTCTTTTAATTTGCTAAATGTGTTTTTTTCTATAGAATCTAAATCTCCAATAACAATGTCT
This sequence comes from Caloranaerobacter longqiensis, assembly GCF_050286925.1. Taxonomy (NCBI): domain Bacteria; kingdom Bacillati; phylum Bacillota; class Tissierellia; order Tissierellales; family Thermohalobacteraceae; genus Caloranaerobacter; species Caloranaerobacter longqiensis. Next base: position 93,542 of record NZ_JBFWFX010000003.1, on the reverse strand, counting down.
GGTATGCAGCCTGCTTTTACAACTAAATCCGCACCACCATCAGCACAAACAACTAAATCAACATCTTCACATAACCTCTTTATTATATTAAAATTTTCCATATTCCCACTTGAAACTATTAATGCTTTCATATTTCCTCCCAAGTTAACTATTTAATCTTTGGATTGGTTTATTTAATAATAATACTAATATTATTGATATAATCAATTCTATACCTAAATAGCTTCCATTATAGATTGCTGAATATACCCAAGGATTCATACCTTCTGGAGCAAACTCTGAAAAAAATATAACTCCAGATAATAAATGTGATATAAACCTACCAAATATAGCTACAAAAACTCCTATAAAAAGATTCAAATATCTGTTTTCTATTTTATTATTTAAAGATTTTGATATACCAGCTAGTCCTAAAAGTGCAAAAGCTATAGGATAATCTAATAAATATTGAATAGGATGTACAAAATAAAGACCCAATATTGACTGAATAATACCATAAACTAAACCTACGAATAACCCTGGCATTATTCCCCATCTTAAAGCAAATATAATTATTGGTATCATACTACCTGCAGTTACAGAACCGCCAAAAGGTGCTTCATATATCTTAATCATACTTAAGATTGAAGCAAGTGCTACCATAACTCCTCCTTCAGTTAACATTCTAATTTTCATACTTTTTCCCATAAAATACCTCCTTTAACCTCATCTAATTTTCTAAAAATAAAAGGCTTCCATAGCAAATAATGGAAGCCTTAGATGCAAATAAATAAAACATTACCACATAGGTAATGTTAAAGCTAACCACATTCCCTACGCTAGAATTACCTAGTTCAGGTTAAAGGGTCGAAACATAACGTTTCCTCTCAGCCAAGAAGGCTCCCCTAGTGGCATATTTTGTTTTTCATCTTCATTATAACAATAATATTTAATATTGTAAAGCAACAACTTGTTTAAATTTTCTAATCGTTTCAGCAATGTCATCTGATTTAAATATAGCGGAACCTGCTACTAAAACATTTGCTCCACATTTAACAACCTTATCTGCATTTTCTAACTTTATTCCGCCATCAACTTCAATATCAATATTTAAATTCTTTTCATCTATTAAATCTCTTAATTTTCTTATTTTCATTTCCATGTTACTTATAAATTTTTGACCACCAAAACCTGGATTTACAGTCATTATCAATACCATATCAATATCTTCAATAATATATTCAATAGTAGAAAGAGGTGTAGAAGGATTTAATGCAACACCGGCTTTAATACCATAACTTTTTATTTGCTGGATAGTTCGGTGTAAATGTACTGTTGCTTCTTGATGCACAGTAATAATATCTGCTCCAGAATCAACAAATTCTTTTATATACCTTTCAGGTTCTTCAATCATCAAATGAACATCAAAAGGTAACTTAGTTACTTTTCTTAAATATTTAATAACTGGTGGTCCAATAGTAATATTAGGTACAAATTTACCATCCATAACATCTAAATGTATTAAATCAGCTCCGCCTTCTTCTGCCTTCTTTATCTCTTGACCTAATCTACTGAAATCTGCTGATAAAATTGATGGTGCTATTTTAACCATATCTAATACCTCCTATTATTCCTAAGTTCCTCTAAAAACATCAAATAATTATTATATCTACTCCTACTAATTTTATTTTCTTCAACCGCTTTCTTAACAGAGCAATCAGGTTCTTTATAATGCCTACATCCAACAAACCTACAATCTGCACTAAACTCATTAATTTCTCTAAAATACAAACCTAAGTCTTCTTCTTTCATAAAATCAATATTTAATGAACTAAAACCAGGAGTATCAACCACCCAACCACCTACTTCTAGTTCCAATAGCTCTGCTCTCCTAGTAGTATGTCTTCCCCTATTAGTCTTACGACTAACTTCACCTGTTTTCAACTGCAAATCAGGCTGTATACTATTAAGTAAGGTTGATTTTCCAACTCCTGAAGGCCCTGCAAAAACTGTTATCTTATCTACTAATGTTTGTCTTAATTCATCAATCCCAACTCCTGAAATACAACTAGTATTAATAACTTTATATCCTGCATTCAAGTAGATACCATTCAGGAAACTTAATTCTTCCTCTGATATTAAATCTATTTTATTGAAACAGATAACTATATCTAAATCTTTAGATTCTGCTAGAAGTAAAAATCTATCTAATAACCATAAATTTGGATCTGGACTTTTTACTGCAAAAACTATTATAACTTGATCTACATTCGCAACAGGAGGTCTAAATAACTCAGTTTTTCTTTCAAAAATCTCTTCAATAAAGCCTGTATTATCCTCACGTGAGATTCTTATTTTTACTCTATCTCCTACTAATGGTGTTATTTTCTTTTTTCTAAAAATTCCTCTAGCTCTGCATTCATATACTTTATCACCAACTTTTACGTAGTAAAAACCTCCTATTCCTTTAATAATTGTCCCTTCTAGCATTAGCAAACCTCCTTAGAAGTTAATAACTTTCTGTTCATAAAATTCTCCATCATAGTATATTTCATATTTAACCTCACCTTTTCCTGAAATGGTTACAGATATTCTCTCTTCTTTAGTTTCATGAACTTTATTATATACAATCTCTTTAGATTGACCTTGTATCTTATATATTTTCACTTCTACTTTTTCCCTATCTTGTGGTAGAGGGATAATTAACTGTAAAACTTTTTCTTGCTCTTGTGCATTACCTTGTTCATTCTGCGTTACCTGTTCTTCTTCATTTTTTTCCTCATTATTTTCTGTTAAATTATTATCATTCTGTTCTACTGTACTTGGTCCACTACTTACAATTAAATCAACTGTCGTATTTTCTTCAACTTCAGCCCCTGCAGGATAGCTTTGCCATGTCACTAAGTTCTTTGGAACATCATTATTGGGCTCATATTTTACTTCTCCTAACACAAATCCTTTAGATATAATTTCTCTCTTAGCATTTTCTAAATTTAAACCAATTAAATTAGGCATAATCACATAACTTACTTTTGGTCCTTGACTAATTACAAAATCTATTTTAGTACCCTCTGGAACCATTGATAATGGTTCAGGTTTCTGACTTATTATTATTCCTTCAGGATAAATATCACTAAACTTATAGTCAATATTACCTTTTTTAAGACCAACTTCACTTAAAGCTACTTCAATATCACTAGAATATTTGTTAAGTAAATCGGGTACTTTTACTAATTTTTCTCCTTTACTTACAACTACTTCTATTGGATAGCCTATTTTCACCTTGTCTTCAGGATCGATATTCTGTGATATGATATATCCTTCTTTGTAATCTTTATTATAAACTCTTTTCTTAACAACAAACTTCAAACCTAAACTCTCAATCTTCTGCTTTGCAACATCCTCATGTAAACCAACAATCAAAGGAACCTCTACTTCTTCAACAAATAAATAATCTTTAATGTATAAAAAACCTACAGCTAAAGCAGTAGTAAAGATTAATGCTAATAATATCGCAAAAATTGTTATTACTTTATTTGACTTATTCTTATTCTTTTTATTCTTATCATTATTTCTTTTATTCATAAGCATATCATCCTTTATCGCTGGAATTACTCGTGTAGGCGAATCATCATAATTATTAATTTCTATATAACTTCCATCTTTTGACTCTTTAGCCTTTTCAAGATCCTTTAATAATTCTTCAGCACTATCGTATCTCAAACTTTGGTCCTTTTCAACACATTTTAAAATAATTTTTTCTAAACTTTCTGGAATAGTCTGAACAAATTGTCTTGGAGTAACAATATCTTCTTGTATATGTTTAATAGCAACTGAAATAGGACTATCTCCTTCAAAAGGCACCCTGCCTGTAACCATTTCATACATTACTATACCTAAAGAATATATGTCTGATTTTTCATTTATATATCCTCCTCTTGCTTGTTCGGGTGAGAAATAATGAACAGAACCAATTACATTACTGGTATTAGTAACTGTAGAGGTAGTAGCCGCTTTAGCTATTCCAAAGTCTGCGACTTTAACTCTTCCATCATCAGACACTAAAATATTATGAGGTTTTATATCTCGATGAACTATATGATTTTTATGAGCATGGCTTAACGCTCTAGCTATCTGTATAGCTATATCAATAGTTTCTTCATAACTTAATTTTCCTTTTTCTCTAATAAGTTCTTTTAGTGTTTTACCTTTTACATACTCCATAACTATATAATATATATCACCTTCTACACCTACATCGTAAATATTTACAATATTAGGGTGTGAAAGACTTGCAGCTGCTTGCGATTCTCTTCTGAATTTATTAATAAATTCCTCATTATTTATAAATTCAGTTCTTAATACTTTTACTGCAACATACCGATTCAACAGTTTACACTTAGCTTTATATACTAAAGCCATGCCTCCGCCGCCAATCTTCTCTACTATTTCATATCTATCTCCCAAAATCCTACCTTTCACTACTCTCACCTCTTTTCTATTCAATTCTTATTGCCAAAACTGTAGTATTGTCGAAACCACCGTGTTCATTTGCTATATGTATTAATTTGTCACAGGCTTCCTGCATGTTTTTTGATAATAACATTACTCTCAAAATGTCTTTATTACTAACCATATTAGATAAACCGTCAGTACACAAAATAATAATATCTCCACTTAAAATGTCTCTACTAATTATGTCAACTTTAACTTCTTCTTCTGTACCTATAGCTCTAGTTATAATATTTTTTTGTGGATGATTAATCGCTTCTTCTTCCGTTATACTTCCATTTCTAACCAACTCAGCTACTAAAGAATGGTCTTGTGTTAATTGAATTAAATTATTTTCTCTCACAAGATAAGCTCTACTATCTCCAACATGACCAATATACATTTTGTTATTTTTAATAAAAGCCAATGTAACAGTTGTTCCCATTCCTGAAAACTTTTCATTTTCTAAAGATTGTTTGTAAATTTTATGATTTGCTTTTGATAAAGCTAAATTTATGAAATAAGGTATCTCAATTTCATTGTTTAATAGTTTATCTTTAAATTCATATAATACTTCCTTCACCGTACTTATTGCAAGCATACTAGCAACCTCACCTGCATTTTGACCACCCATACCATCAGCTACAACAAATAACGGTAACTCATCAATATTAGAACAATAGTATGAATCTTGATTAATCTCTCTTACTATACCTGTATCGGTGCAAAAACCAACATCCATATTATCCCCTCACTTTTAAAAAACAAAATCTTATATTTTTATTAATATAAATTACAATTGATTTTCATTTATATAATCTCTTCTTAACTGCCCACAAGCTGCATTAATATCTCCACCCATTTCTCTCCTAATAGTTGTATTTATATTTCTACTTTCAAGTATCTCTTTGAATTTTAATACATTTGCATCTTTTGAGGTCTTAAAATTAGCCTCTTTTATTGGATTTAGCGGTATTAAATTCACATGACATAACATACCTGATAGTATTTTAGCCAACTCATTAGCATGCCTTGCAGAATCGTTCACGCCATTAATCAATGTATATTCAAAAGTAATTCTCCTATTTGTTTTACTAATATAATACTTACAAGCATCTAATATATCTTTAATTGTATATTTATTAGCTATTGGCATAATTTTTTTTCTTTCATCATCAAACGCCGAATGTAATGATATTGATAATGTAATGGGTATCTTAAGATTGGCTAAATCATAAATCTTAGGCACTATTCCACATGTAGAAAGAGTAATATGTCTATATCCTAAGTTTTGTCCGCTTTTGCAATGTATAAGTTCTAAAAACTTTATTACATTATCAAAATTATCTAGAGGTTCACCACTTCCCATTAAAACTATATTACTTACTTTAACATCTAAATCCTTTTGTATCTGATATACTTGATCAACAATCTCACCTGGTGTAAGATTTCGTACGAAACCACCTTTTGTGGAAGCACAAAACGAACATCCCATCTTACAGCCAACTTGTGTAGAAATACATACAGATATTCCATGTTTATACTTCATCATAACACTTTCTATTATATTGCCATCTTCAAGTAAAAAAAGATATTTTTTTGTTTCATCAATTTTTGAATCAAATCTTTTAACTATTCGCAATTTGGTTATTTTATATTCATTATTCAGCTTGTCCTTTAATGTTTTAGAAAACTCAGTTATATCGTCTATTGAATTTATCATTCTCTGATGAATCCATCTAAAAGCTTGCTCACCTCTAAAAGATTTTTCTCCAATACTTTTAAATAAATTCTTTAATTCATCCAATGTTAAAGATTTTAAATCTTTTTTACTCAAAAAATCCCTCCTAATTCTACTTTACATATTTTTTATTATAGCATATTTAATCATATAGTTATTACTAGTAAATTTTAATCAATTTTGCAATAAAAAATCCATCTGTTCCATGAATATTTGGGAAAAACTCAATATATCCATCTTTACTGCTAATTTTTATATCATCGCACTTGATTTCTTCTATTGGAACAAGTTTATACATCGGATTTTCCGATAAAAATCTGTTAATTAGTCTTATATTTTCTTCTTTTTCTATTGTGCATGTACTGTATACTAAAATACCATTTTGTTTCAAATAACGACTACTATTTTTAAGAATATTATACTGTATCTCATTAATCTCTTTTATATCTTCTAAAGTTCTATTATATTTTATTTCTGGCTTTCTTCTTATTAATCCAAATCCAGAACATGGAACATCTACTACACAATAGTCTATTTTCCCTACTAAATCAGTATCTAATACTAAAGCATCAAAAACTTCTGTATCAATAATATCGATACCTAATCTTCTCGCATTTTGCTCAACTAACTCAAGCTTATGCTCATGTATGTCTCTAGCAATAATTTTGCCTTTGTTATTCATCTTCTGCGCTATATGAGTAGTTTTGCCTCCAGGCGCACTACACACGTCTAAAACTAAACTGCCTTCTTTAGGATTTAATATCTGTCCTACAAGCATTGAACTCTCGTCTTGGATTTGAAAATATCCTTTGTTAAATTCTTCTGTATCAGTAATTCTGACAGGGTTTTCAACTATTATCCCATCATCTGCATATTTAGTCTTATAAACTTTTAAACCCTTATTATTAAGTCTTTTCATAAGTTCATCTCTACTAATTTTTAATGTGTTTACCCTTATATTTAATTTAGGTTTTTTATTATTAGCCATACATAGTGCTTCAGTAAACTCAAAACCAAATTCTTTAACCCATCTTTTAACCATCCACTCTGGATGTGAATATTTTATTGAAAGATATTTTATAGGTTCTAACTCTTTATCAGGAACTTTAATATTATTTTTGTTTCGAGAAATAGTACGTAACATTCCATTAACAAAACCAACAGTTCCTTTATGGCTATATTTTTTCGCTAATTTAACCGATTCATTACATGCAGCACTATCCGGCACTCTATCCATAAAAATTATCTGATAAATTCCCATTCTTAAAATTTCTTTCACTATCGGTGATATTTTACTAAATCTAACTTTTGAATATTTCTTAATAATCCAATCTATAAATATTAAATTCTCTAATACACCATATACTAATTCTCTAATAAACAATTCATCTAGTTCTTTTACATTTGATCTCAAATTTTTATTCACTGATATACTAGAATAGGCTTTTTTTACATCTATTTCATATAATATTTTCAAAGCAATTTCTCTTGAATTTTTCATAATACATTTTCCCTCCATCAAAAAAATAAAGGGGCTGTCCCCTTTAATCTCGTCTATTGCTTAATATTATCAATCTCAACAACTGGCCAATCGCAACTAGTGTAGCAGCAACATATGTTAAAGCCGCTGCTCTTAAAACCTTTTTAACTGGACTTACTTCTTCATAAGTTATTATACCATTTTGAAGCTGAACTAAAGCTCTACGACTCGCATTGAATTCAACAGGTAGTGTAATAACTTGAAAAGCTACTACTGCTAAATAAAGTAATATCGCTAACTGAATCAAAGCATATGCCTGTAAAATAAATCCTGCGAAAATTAATATCCAAACAAATCTAGCCCCAAAACTCGCCACAGGTGCAATACTGTTTCTTAGAATTAATGGAAAATATCCATTTGCATGTTGTATTGCATGACCAACTTCATGTGCAGCTACTCCTATCGAAGCAACTGATGTTCCACTATAAACATCTCTTGAAAGTCTTAGAACTCTACTTCGTGGGTCATAATGGTCAGTAAGCCTTCCTCCAATTAATTCAATCCTCACATCATAAAGACCATTTCTATCAAGTATCATTCTTGCAACTTGTGCTCCAGTATATCCCGAAATATTTCCTATTCTAAGATACTTACTAAAAGTTGTTTGGACTTTAGTTTGAGCATACATAGCAAATATTATTGCAGGTAAAACTAATATAAAAGTTGGATCTATTCCATAGTATCCATAATGATACATATTTATACCTCCTTTAGATAAAATTTTATGGCTTCTTCTAATTTTTTTATATTAACCCTAGTATCAAAGCAGGGCCCATTAGGTCTTTCATTAATAACTCCTATTACTGGTATTTTCCTTACATCGTTAATCCCACTTACTAAGTCTCTTTCACAAGCTACAGCAATAATTGCTTTTGGCCTGTTTTTTTTAATCCATTCTCTAGCTAAAGTCCCACCAGTAGCAACAACTGTTTTTACATTATATTCTCTACTTAATCTTAATATATCACTTATATCACATTTACCACACATCCTACAATTATTTATATCATGAGTAATTTTATGTTTGCAATCTGAACTCTGTAAACAATGTGGTATAAGAATAAGAATATCTTCACTATTTATGTTAATATTTTTTGTCATAACTAATAAATTATTTATATCTGCAAAAACTCTTCTAATACTATCCTTGTCCAATCTAAATACTTTAGCTATAAAAACTAAAATTGGAAACAAAATTTTATTCATTTTTTTTAGATATTGATAACTTATATTTGATAAGTTCTTGCCAGTAGTTAAGATATATAACAATAATACCCCTATTAAAATATTAAAAGCAAAAAATATTAAAATTGTTGAAATAACTAATAGCACTATTTTTGATATATCTACTGAATTGCTAAAAGCCAAGTAAAAACCAAAATAAATTATAAATATTAAAATTATAAATAATATTGATAATGTACTTATAAAACTGAACTTATCCTTTTTCATGTAATTCACTTCCAAATTATTTTAATATTATACCTGTAGGAAATTCATTACCCTTTAAATACTCTGAGACCTTCATTCTTCTCTTATTTGGAAATTGCAATTCTTTTATAACCAAGCAGTCTTTAGCTGTACTAACATAAATTCCTTCATTATCTACTTTTACAACTTGACCTATATTACCTTCTTTAATTTCTTTACAAACTTCTGTCACAAAAACTTTGACTTTCATATTATTATATTCAAAATAAGCACAAGGCCAAGGATTTAAACCTCGTACTAAATTATGAATTTCAACAGCTGTTTTTCCCCAATCTATCTTACCAATAGATTTATTTAAAATTGGAGCATAAGTAGCTATACTATTGTCCTGTGGAATTCTTTCTATTTGTCCTTTTTCAATATAATGTAAAGTTTCTACAAGTAATTCTGCTCCAATTTCCTTCAATCTATCATGCAGTTGGCCAGCTGTTTCGTTTTCACCAATTAAAACTTCTTTTTTAAGAAGCATATCACCTGTATCTAATCCTTTATCCATATACATAGTTGTTATCCCTGTTTTCTTTTCTCCATTAATAATTGCCCAGTTTATAGGTGCAGCTCCTCTATAATACGGTAATAAGGAAGCATGTACGTTAATGCACCCATATTTAGGTAATTTCAAAATTTCTTCTTTTAAAATTTGTCCATATGCTACAACTACTATTACATCTGGTGATATACTTTCCAATAACTCAATAGTCTCTTTTGTATTAACATTTTCTGGCTGAAACACTTTAATTCCTAACTTTTCAGCTTCAACCTTAACCGGAGGAGAAGCTAGTTTTTTTCCTCTGCCTTTAGGTCTATCAGGTTGAGTAATTACTAAAGGTATATCATATTTGCTTTCATGTATTCTCTTAAGTGTAGGTACTGCAAAATCTGGAGTTCCCATAAAAACTACTTTCATGCTAACACCTCTATCTGTTTTTTTATAATAATCCATAGGAAATTATAATAAAATCTTATATTTTAAAAATTTAATGTCGATTTTATTGAAACTTTGTCTGGCATGTTTACATGCCAGAGTCGTTATAAACTACTTTAAATTGTGGATAAATTCAAATATAATTTCCGAATTATCCTTATAATTTATTTAAATCTATGATTTTGTTATAACTTTATCAACAAACAAAATACCATTTAAATGGTCTATTTCATGGCATAAAGCTCTGGCCAAAAGACCGGTTCCTTCAATCACTAATTCTTTTCCGTTCTCATCTAAATATTTAACTTTAACTTTACTAGGTCTTTTAACTTCTCCAGATTCTCCCGGAACGCTTAAACATCCTTCTACATCGATAACTTCACCTTCCATTGATATAATTTCTGGATTTATTAATTTAATAGGTCCTTTACCAATATCTATAACAACTACTCTTTTCAAAATTCCCACCTGTGGTGCTGCCAATCCTACTCCTTCATTTTTATACATTGTTTCTAACATATCATCTAATAATATCTTTATTCTATCATCAATCTTTGTTACTTCTCTTGACTTTTTTCTAAGAATTGGGTCGCCTATATATCTTAATTGACGAATTGCCATGATATCATCCTCCTAAATTACACTTACTGGATTTATATCGATACTAATTTTTATATTCTTGAACTTTTTATCATTTTTTTTATTAATAACTAAATCTTTAAGTATTTTCTTGACAATTTTTATTTCTTCTTCTTTACATTTTATCATAATTTGATGGCGATAGTTATTTCTTATTTTATAAATTGGTGCTGGATTGGGGCCTAAAATTAAATCGTCTCGTATTTCCCCAAAACTTTCTTTTAGTGCATTTACTAAGCAAAAATAAAACTCTTTAGATGCTTCATTAAGTTTAATCTCATCCCTACTTCCTAACACAATATTTATAATGTTTGTATAAGGTGGATAATTAAATTCTTTTCTTATTTTTATCTCCATATCATAAAATTTCTTATAATCATGCTCCTTTGATGCTAAAATACTATAGTGCTCAGGTTCATAAGTCTGTAATATAACTCTACCTTCTGCATCACCTCTGCCTGCTCTACCACTCACTTGAGTAACTAGTTGAAAGGTTCTTTCTGATGCTCTAAAGTCTGGTAAATTTAAACTTATATCTGCAGCTATTATACCAACTAGAGTTACATTTGGAAAATCTAATCCTTTTGAAATCATTTGTGTTCCTATTAAAATATCTATTTCTCCTCTTTTCATGCCATTTAAAATTCTTTCATGACTACCTTTTTTAGTAGTATTATCTACATCCATTCTAGCAACTTTAGCTAATGGAAATATTTTTTTTATATATTCTTCAACTTTTTGCGTTCCTATTCCAAAATATTTTATATATCTACTACCACACTCAGGACAAGTAGTTGGTGGTTTAGCAGACAATCCACAATAATGGCACTTTAAAACATTATTATCTAAATGATAAGTCATTGAAATATCACATTCTGAACATTTAACAACATACCCACATTTTCTACAAGATATAAAAGTTGAAAATCCTCTTCTATTCAAAAACAAAATCGTTTGTTTTTTATTATGCAAATTATTTTTTATTGCCTTAAATAAAGATTCGCTAAGTATTGATTTATTACCTTTTTCAAGTTCTTCCTTCATATCAACAACTTCAATACTTGGCATTTTAGCTTTATTTGCTCTAGTAGGCATCTCTAACAGCTTAAAATCACCATTTTTAGCTCTGTAATAAGTTTCAATCGAAGGAGTTGCAGAACCTAAAACTAAAGCAGCATTTTCTAAATCACATCTTTTCTCTGCTACTTCTATAGCATTATACTTTGGATTCATACTCGATTTATAACTATTTTCATGCTCCTCATCAATAATTATTAACCCTAAGTTGTTAAAAGGTGCAAATACAGCTGATCTAGCTCCTACAACTATCTTCACCTTACCTTCCTTAATCTTCCTCCACTCATCATATCTTTCTCCAATAGAAAGCCTACTATGCAAAATCGCTACATTATTTCCAAATCTACCTACAAATCTCTCTACAGTTTGCGGTGTTAAAGAAATTTCTGGTACTAAAACAATTGAATCCTTATCTTGATTTAGCATTTTCTCAATAAGTTGCAAATAGACCTCAGTTTTCCCGCTACCAGTAACACCGTGTATCAAAAACTTGTTTATATTACCTTTAGATATATCGTTAATAATAGTATCCAAGCATAATTTTTGGTGCTCAGTTAAACTCACTTTTTTATAAGGTGGAATATATTCTTTAATTGGACTTCTATCGACATTAATATCCAATATTTCAATTAGTCCTTTTGAATATAAAGATTTAATAGTAGAATAACTGCAGTTAGCCTTTATCATTAATTCTTTTAACTTTATATACTCTACATCATTTAATATTTTTATTACTTCAATTTGCTTATTTGCATTTTTACTTAAAGAATCTATTATTTCCATAGTTTTATCTTTATCAAATATTCTCTTTACAAACTTTTCATATTTCTTACCTATACCAGTATTGATTTTATCAAATATTTTTACTAATCCTTTATCTTCTAGAGCTTTTATATGTAAATTAATATTTTTTATACACAAGTCAGTTTTTAACTTACTTAATTCACATTCTTTTAACTTAAATAAATATTCAATTATTTTTCTCTGATTTTCATCTAAGCTATCTTTATAAGCATAATTATACCCTTCTGTAATTTTAATATATTTTATAACTTTATTACTAATACCAGTTGGTATTATTGTCTTAAATACTTCTATATACTGTGCCAGATATTTGTCCTTCATCCACAACCCAAGTTCTATAAGTTTCTTTGAAATTATTGGAGTATCATCAATTACTTTTTTAATTGGTTTCAATTTATTAGAGATAAAATCTATATCATCCACTATTTCAATCACTAACCCCTCTAATAATCTATTACCTTTACCAAAAGGTACTAAAACTCTTTTCCCTACTTCTACATAGTTAATTATTTCTTCAGGAATAACATAAGTAAATAATTTATCAGTATTTGTACTTGCATTATCAACTACAATTAAAGCATATTTGTTTTTATGCATACAATCAACCTTTCAAAAAAAGAAAATATATATAAATTATATAATGGATAAAAAGCTAGATAAATAGCTTTCAGCTAATACCTAGCTTAAATACATATCATGACAACAATTCCTCTACTTTATCAAGAATTATTTTCGCTAACTCTTCTTTTGACATTTGTGGATAATTATTTATATTACCTTTCTTATCGATTATTGTAGCAATATTAGTATTACTTCTAAAACCTGCATTTTTCATTGTAACATCATTAGCTACAATAAAATCTAAGTTTTTATTTTTTATTTTCTTCATAGCATTTTCTATTACATCATTTGTTTCTGCGGCAAATCCTACTAATATCTGTTTTTTCTTTAGCTTACCAAAATGGGCTAATATATCTGGATTTCTAACAAATTTGATATTAAGACTTCCATCTTGTTTTTTTATCTTTTTATCACTGACAACTTCTGGTCTATAATCTAATGGAGCTGCTGCTTTTATCAATACATCAATCTCATCAAAATACTCTTCAATTGCTTTTAACATCTCCATCGTTGTATTTACATTTACTACTTTAATGCCATCTGGTTTGTCCAAATTAGTCGGTCCACTTATAAGAATTACATCTGCACCTCTTCTCTTAGCCTCAATAGCTATAGCATATCCCATTTTACCACTTGAAAAATTAGTTATATATCTAACAGGATCTATTTTCTCAATAGTAGGACCTGCTGTTACAACAATTTTCTTGTTCAATAAAGTCTTCTTTGCAAAATGCATTTTTATTATATATTCAACAATATCTGCAGGCTCTGCCATTTTACCTTCACCATAATCTCCACATGCTAATCTTCCTGAAGCAGGTTTAATAAACTCATAACCTAAGGTTTTTAATTTCTCCATATTCTCTTTAAATATTGGATTTCTATACATATTTGTATTCATAGCCGGTGCAAAAATTACTTTTGCCCTAGTAGCCATAATAGTCGTGGTTAACATATCGTCAGCAATTCCATTAGCTACTTTACCTATAACATTAGCTGTAGCAGGAGCTACTAAAAAAATATCCGCTTTCTGTGCTAATGAAATATGTTCAACTTCCCATTTTTTAGGTTCAGCGAACATATCAACAGTTACAAAATTTTGTGATAATGATTGAAATGTTAAAGGAGTAACAAATTTTGTAGCCGATTTTGTCATAATAACATCTACATTTGCACCTAATTTTTTCAATCTACTAACCACATCTACAGCTTTATAAGCCGCTATTCCCCCTGTTACTCCTAAAACTATATTAACATTCGAAAGCAATATCATCCCTCCGTTATTTAATACCTTTTATATCTGGTCTTGAATATTCAATCTTACCTTGATAAATTTCATGAACAGCAATTGTAACCGGCTTAGCTGAATCTGTATTTACTAATGGTTTATCTCCATCTACAATTTGTCTTGCTCTTTTTGATATCATCATTACTAAAGTATATCTACTGTCTACTTTCTTTAATAAGTCATTAACTGAAGGATATAACATACCTATACCTCCTCATATTTTTTTATTATTTCTCCAAGTCTTTTAACTTTACATTTTTCTGCCTCAATTATAAATTCTATTTTTGAAACAGCATTATCTACTTCATCATTTATAATAGCATACTCATATTCATTTACATATGATATCTCTTTATATGCACTATTAAATCTAGTTTTCAACGATTCTTCTGTTTCTGTACCTCTTTTTTCAATTCTGTGTCTTAACTCTTCCATTGAAGGTGGTAAAATAAATATAAAGACTCCATCAGGATATATCTTTTTAACTGCCAAAGCTCCTTGTATATCAATCTCTAATAAAACATCTTTGCCCTCATCTAATTTATCTAATACAAATTTTTTAGGTGTACCATAGTAATTCCCATAAACATTTGCATATTCCAAAAATTCTTCTTTTCTAATCATTTCTTCAAAGTCTTCTTTTGTAATAAAAAAATAATTCACTCCATCTATTTCGCCATTTCTAGGCCTTCTAGTTGTAGCTGATATAGACAAATTAATATTTTTATTGCGCCTTAACAACTCTTTACATATAGTACCTTTTCCAGCTCCTGAAGGTCCAGATATAACTATCAATAATCCCTTACCCATAAATCTACTCCCCTCTATTCCTTAATTGAATCTACATCATGTGCCTCTCTATTTTCTAGTCTATGAGCAACTGTTTCTGGCTGAACAGCAGATAAAATTATATGATCGGAATCTGTAATAATTACAGCTCTGGTTCTTCTCCCATAAGTTGCATCGATGAGCATTCCTCTTTCTCTAGCTTCTTGTATTATTCTCTTAATTGGAGCCGATTCAGGGCTTACAATTGCAACAATTCTATTAGCTGAAACTATATTCCCAAATCCTATATTTATTAACGTAATACTCATAAAAATCCTCCTCTACTCAATATTCTGAATTTGTTCTCTTATTTTCTCAATTTCACTTTTTAATTCTACCACTTTATTTGTTATAACAATATCGGACGCCTTTGAACCGATAGTATTAGCTTCTCTATTCATCTCTTGAATTAAAAAATCTAACCTTCTTCCAACTGGTACATCTGCATCAAGTGTCGAAATCAATTGATTGACATGACTATAAAGTCTTACTATTTCTTCATCTATATTACTCTTATCCGCAAAAAAAGCCACTTCATTTGCAAGTTTATTTTCGTCTAATTCATAACTATCTCCTAACAATTCTTCTATTCTACTATTTAATTTATTTTTATATTCTAAAACGACCTCAGGACTTCTAGCCTCTATAGTTTTTACTATATCTATAATATTTTTCGCTCTTAATTTTATATCTTTAGCTAGCTCCTGTCCTTCTCGAATTCTCATTTCAATTAATTTATTAAGAGCTTCTTCAAGCCCATTTTTTAAGCAATTCCAAACTTCATCTTCATCCTCTTCTTGTTTTTCAACTTTTATTACGTCTGGAAATTTAGCTATTAAATCAATTGTTATTTTATCTTCTATATATAACTTCTCATTAAGAACTTCAACTGCTTCTTTATATGCTTTTGCCAAAGGCAAATCGACTTGTACTTTAACCCCACTATCATCCATATATTCCAAGTTTATGTAAACTTCAATCCTACCTCTACTTATCTTACTTTTTATATATTTTCTTATTCTATCTTCTATATAATTCAAATGTTTAGGCATTTTTATTATTATATCATTATACCTATGATTTACCGATTTTATTTCTACCACAAAATGTCTTACGTTATCTCTACTTTCGCCCCGTCCAAAACCAGTCATGCTTTTAATCACCGTATCATCCTCCTAAGTTATTATAATCAATTTTAACATAAATTACACTCTTGTCAATCTATATCAACTACTACTTATCATAATAGACTCCTTGACAAATAATTTCTGCTGGACCAGTCATGAAAACTTCATTGTTCCTTTGTTCTATTTCAACTGTACCGCCTAACAAATGAACTTTAACTTTCTTAGAAGTATTATATAAAATATTACTTATAACAGCCGCACTTGCCGCACCAGTCCCACAAGCAAGTGTCTGTCCTACCCCTCTTTCCCAAGTTAATACCTGTAAATTAGTATTATCAATTATTTTACAAAAATTTACATTTATTTTGTTTGAAAATAACTGATGATTTTCTATTTTACATCCTATAACATTTATATCTATTTTATCTAAATCATCAACAAATATAACGGCATGAACACTACCAACTACAACTGCTGAAATTCTAAAAATATTACCATCAATTTCAATACTTTCATCTAATATTTTTTCTTTATCAGTATTTGCATGTATTATTTTAGGTGAAAAATAAGCTTTTCCTAAATTTACTTCCACAAAACTAATTTTCTCTTCTGATGACATAATCCTAGGTCTCATTATTCCTGCTAATGTTTCAACTTCAAATTCCTTATTTTTAACTAGTTTTTTATCAAAAACATATTTGGCAAAACATCTAATACCATTTCCACACATTGGAGCTTGCGAACCATCAGCATTATAAAAAAGCATCTTAATATCTGAATTAGATGAACGCTTTACTACCATCATTCCATCTGCACCTATTCCAAAATGTCTATCACAAACCTTTTTTGCTAATTCATTATGATTTGGCAAGTTTTGATTTATTCCATCAAATATAATAAAATCATTTCCTAGTCCATGCATTTTCGTGAACTCAAGCATAAATCTCCCTCCATATGCAATCTGTAATCTATATTATATTATTATATTACTAATTCAACTTCTTACCTTTAAATTGTTACAATAATTTAATAGAACAAAATCTTCGATTTAAATAAATTAAGGTATATTTTGCCTATATCCATTACGAAAATTATATTTTAATTATCCTCAATTTAATTTCCTATGGATTATAAAAAACAAATTAATCATATATATTGCAAACTTTGATATTTAATATATTTAATGTTATACTTTATATTAATTATATAAAATGGAGGAATTGATATGGCTCTAGACGGTATCGTAATAAAAGCGATTATTAACGAATTAAAAGAAACAATTCTTTTTGGTAAAATTGACAAAATATATCAACCTGAAAAAGATGAAATTTTAATAAATATAAGAAATAATAAAAACTATAAACTACTAATTTCAGCTAGTAGTAATAACCCTAGAATATATTTAACTCAACACACAAAGCAAAATCCTATTAATCCACCTATGTTTTGTATGCTTCTTAGAAAACATCTTCATAGTGGAAAAATTATTAATATTTATCAACCTTCTTTAGAAAGAATAATTGTCATAGAAGTAGAGTCTTTAGATGAATTAGGTATAAAGTCAGTAAAACAACTTATTGTCGAAATAATGGGAAAACATAGTAATATCATTTTAGTAGATAAAAATAATAACAAAGTCATTGATGCAATTAAAAGAATTAGTGCAGATATAAGTTCAAAAAGAATTGTATTACCTGGTTGTGAATATGCACAACCACCTTCTCAAGATAAAATTAATCCAATTTCTATAGACGAAAAATCTTTTATCCAAAGTATTAATAATGCCAATCTAGGAGAATTAACCTACAAATTTTTATATAAAAACTATATGGGAATAAGTCCATTAATTGCAAAAGAAATATGTTATAGAGCTAAAATTGATGACAGTACAAAAATAGGCGAATTAAACGAAATTAAAATAAATAGCTTGTTAAAAGAGTTCATGCATGTAATGGATTTAGTAAGAAAAGATATATTCACTCCAAATATCATTATTGATACCGAAAAAGATAAAGTTGTTGCTTTTTCATCTATAGATTTAACACAATATAAAAATCTAACAAAGAAAAATTTTACTTCTATTAGTGAAACTTTAGAAGAATTCTATTTAACTAGAGATAAATTAGATAGGTTAAAACAAAAATCTAGCGACCTTAGAAAAGTTATAAATACTAAATTAGAAAGAAATATAACTAAACTTGCAAAGTTAAAAGAGGAATTGCTTGAAGCTAAATCTAAAGATAAATACAAAATCTATGGTGATTTAATTACAGCTAATATATATAGAATAGAAAAAGGTCAAGATGAAGTAGAACTAGAAAACTTCTATTCTCCAGACTATTCAATAGTAAAGATAAAATTAGATCCTAAATTGACGCCTGCACAAAATGCACAAAAATATTATAAAAAGTATAATAAACTAAAAGTTGCAGAAAAAACTTTACAAGAACAGATAGCCAAAGCTGAAGAAGAAATAAAATATTTAGAAAACATCCTAGTTTGTATGGAAAATTCTTCTGATATTCAAGAATTAGAAGAAATCAGAGATGAATTGATAAAAGAAGGATATATTAAAGGTAGTAATAGAAATAATAAAAAGTCAGATCGAATTGTATCTAAACCCTATCACTTTATTTCTTCAGACGGATATGATATTTATGTAGGTAAAAACAATAAACAAAATGACTATTTAACTTTAAAATTTGCTGAAAAAAATGATATTTGGCTTCATACAAAAGATATTCCCGGATCACATGTTATCATTAAATCCAAAGGTAAAAATGTACCAGAAAAAACTATTTTAGAGGCTGCTTTATTAGCTGCTTATTATAGTAAAGGTAAAATGTCAAGCAATGTACCTGTTGATTATACGGAGAGAAAATATGTCAAAAAACCAAAAGGTTCTAAACCAGGTATGGTGATTTATGTAAATAATAATACTTTGTATGTAACACCTAGAATTGAAGAAATAAACAAAATTAAAAGGGTAGAATAAAATTCTATCCTTTTTTTCTTGTTACCCCTAATATGATAAATAATAATGGTACTATTAATGTTAAACATATTCCAAGTATAAAATGCTCTAAATATACAAAATAAATATTCATAGGTAGTATTGTGAAAAGTAAACTTCTAATTAGAAATATAAATAAAAGTCCAATTAAATATTTTGCTATCTGATTTAGAAATGAGTTGTATTCATTAAAATTTATATACTTAGATTCTAAAAAACTACCTAGTAAAGTACCAAAAAGTAAAGATAATATTTTTATATTGCTCTCTGTTACTGCCAAAAAATGCATCAAAACTAACATTATAATTAATCCTATATTTATTAGCTTACTGTTATACCTTTTAAAATAATCTAATATTGATTGAAACAACCAAACAATTAAAATCCCTAATATTAATCCTCCGATTACATCTATGGGCCAATGTACTCGCAAATAAAGCCTTGAAATACCAATTAAAATAATTACAGTCCACCCAATAACATAAACTACTTTTTTTCTAACTTTTTTCATTATATAGTACCAGAACGTAGTAGCACCTTGAGTATGTCCACTAGGGAATGAATATCCTGGTGCAGATTGTATATAGGGTGTTTGAATTTCACTATGTAAAAATGGTCTGCCTGTATGAAATATTACCTTAAATAAGTTATTACTATAAATTGATACAGCTAATACAGAAAAAAGCTTTATCCCAAATCTTTTGTTTACACACCAGTAAATATAAGCAATAAACATTAAATAAAAAGACTCACTGCCAAGATTAGTTATAAAAATAAATATTTTATCTAAAATTGGACTATTTATTTCTTGAAAAAAGAGTAAAATTCTAATACCCATAAAATCACCACTTTAGTTTATTCTTAAAAGTTTACTATAGATTCTTTTTCATTATATGTCAGTCAGATAAAATATATGTAAAAAGGAGTAGCATTTTGCTACTCCTCAGACTGTTGACAAACTTATTCTCTTAAGTATTTTATGAAAATGAAAGCGAATGCTTGAAAGAATTTAGTTAAAAAACTAGGTGAAAATTTTTAGAAAATCCGTAGGTTTGACAGGAGGTCAAACCAGCATCCTACAAGACAGGAGGTCTTGATTAGGTGCGTTAGGATTTTCTAAAAATTTGAGCCTTAAGTTTTTTCTAAATTCGTCCGCATGAGCGTCATTTTCATAAAAATTTTACTTTGTCAACAAGTTCAGGAGTAGCGTTTTGCTACTCCTCTACAATAGTTTCAGGTAATATTTTATTTACTATTATCCCAATTAAAGCTGCTAAACTCAAACCTACTATCTGTATATTATCTGTTATTTTAATTCCTATAACACCTGTAAAACTTGGATTTGATCTTAAGAACTCAGTACCTATCCCTGCAACTAGTATTAAAGATGATATTATCAAATTTCTATTACTTGAAAAATCTACTTCTGCATTTGTTATTGTTCTTATTCCAACACTTGCAATCATACCAAATAGTATTAAACTTACTCCACCCATTACTGGTTCAGGTATAGTCTGAAGTATTGCTCCTAACTTTCCTATAAAACTTAATCCTATGGCTATAAAGGCTGCAAGTCTTAAAATTGATGGGTCATATACCCTAGTTACAGCTAGTACACTTGTATTTTCACCATACGTTGTATTTGCAGGCCCACCTATAAAACCTGCAAACATAGTTGCTAAACCGTCTCCTAATAATGTTCTATGAAGTCCTGGATCTTCAAAGAAATTCTTGCCAACTACCGCACCATTAGTAGTTATATCTCCTATATGTTCCATAAAAACTGCTAAAACTATCGGAGCAATCATTGCCACAGCTCCAATGCTAAATTTAGGTAATGTAAACTGTGGTACACTTATTATACTGGCATTTGCTATAGGTTCAAAATTTACTATACCAATGATAGCTGAAAAAATATAACCAACTACAACTCCACATAGTATAGGTATTACCTTAAAAAATCCTTTAGAAAAGATTGAAACCCCTATAACAGTAAGTACTACGACAAAAGCCACTAACCAATTTTTTGAAGCCATTTGTATAGCTACAGGACTCAAAATCAATCCAATAACTATAATCATCGGGCCTGTTACAATAGGTGGAAAAAAACTTTTTATCTTATCTGCTCCGTAAATATATATAAGCATTGAAAGAACTAGATATAACGCACCTGCTACTATAATACCACCTTGTGCATATCTAACATCTCCATATTGATTTGCAACCGCATTTATTACAGGAATAAAAGCAAAACTTGAACCTAGAAAAACTGGTACTTTACCTTTAGTTACAAAGTGAAATATTAGTGTACCAACTCCTGCTGAAAACAATGCAACAGCTGGATTTAAGCCAGTAAGTATTGGCACTAATACCGTAGCTCCAAACATTGCAATAACATGCTGAAGCCCTAAAATACCTTTTCTTCCTAGGCTTTTTAATCTTTCTCTTTCTTTTTTATTTTCTGATACACTTTTGAACATAAAAATACCTCCCTTTTTTTATTATGGGAGATAACTCTATCTCCCTTTTTCAGCCTCACTGGACTGAATTAAAAGGTTAATATATTTAATTATATTACCTTTCAACGATTAAAACTTTATTAACATCATCTACTTCTTCAAACTTTACACTTACTACCTCTAATTTTGATGTAGGAACATTTTTCCCTACAAAATCTGGTCTTATCGGTAATTCTCTATGCCCTCTATCTATAAGTACTGCTAATTGCACCTTTTTTGGTCTTCCTTTATCTACAAGTGCATCTAATGCTGCTCTTACAGTTCTACCTGTATATAGCACATCATCAACTAATACAACAATTTTATCAGTTATATCAATTTCAAACTCAGTAGTCCCAACAACAGGATTTACATCTATTTCAGTTAAATCATCTCTATATAAAGTAATATCTAATGTTAAAACAGGAACTTCTTTACCTTCTATTTCATAAATTTTCTTTGCTAACCTTTTTGCAAAAGGGATTCCTCTAGTTTTAATACCTACAAGTACTAAATCTTCTACTCCTTTGTTTCTTTCTATAATTTCATGTGCAATTCTTGTTGTAGCTCTTATTATAGCTTTTTCGTCCATTATAACTGCCTTTGTCTTCAACATTTGTCACCTCCTAACAAAAAAACTTCTTATCTGGTTGATAAGAAGTTACAATACTCCTTCATAAAAAACTGTAAATCCTTATCAACCTCTCAGGGCAGATTTAAAGGATACTATTTTTTTCTGATTATATCATAATAATTTAATTATGTCTATAATTTTTTCTTCTTAATATATTTAATACTTTATTAAAATAATCAGGTAATTCAGAATCGAATTCCATATATTTTTTAGTACGTGGATGAATAAAACCTATAACTTTAGCATGTAATAATTGTCCTTCTTGTTTAAACTCATTTTTCTTACTCCCATATACTGTATCGCCAACTAATGGATGTTTTATATATGACATATGTACTCTGATTTGATGTGTTCTCCCTGTTTCTAACTTTGCTTCAATCAAAGTATACTGCCCGAATCTTTCCAACACCTTAAAATGTGTAATCGCATTTTTACTATTTCTATCTGTAACAGCCATTTTTTTTCTATCTACAGGATGTCTGCCAATTGGTGCATTTATCGTACCGCTATCGACTTTTATATTACCTTCTACTAAAGCATAATATATCCTTGTTATTGAATGCTCTTTTAACTGTTTAGAAAGCTCCATATGAGCAAAATCATTCTTTGCTATCATTAACAGCCCAGAAGTATCTTTATCAATTCTATGCACAATTCCAGGTCTCACTACTCCATTTATCGTAGATAAACTCTCTAAATGGAAAAGTAAAGCATTGACTAAAGTTCCACTATAATTCCCCGGTGCAGGATGAACTACCATACCTTGTGGTTTATTTACTACAGCAACATCCTCATCTTCATAAACTATTTCTATCGGCAAATCCTGTGGTATTAACTCAAGCTCTTCAGGTTCTGGTAATTCTACAGTTATTATATCTCCTTTATTAACTATATATTTGGGTTTTATTTGTAAATCATTAACTTTTATATGTCCATCTTTAATTAGTTTTTTAATATATGATCTAGACACTTCCTCTAGCTTTTTTGCCAAATATGAATCTATTCTTTCGCCAATATCATCTTCTACAATCAGTTCTATAATCTCCATAAAATCACTCTTCCGTATTTATTTCATATTTATCATATAAAACTAAATATGCAATAATAATAGTTGAAATAACAACTAGACAATCTGCTATATTAAACACAGGAAAATCATATAACTTTCCAAATTTAATATCTATAAAATCTATAACATAACCTAAACGCAATCTGTCTATAAGATTTCCTAAAGCACCAGAAAAAAGTATTGTCAGAGCTATCTTCATTGGTTTACTAAGATTAGTGTATTTCTTCATATAGAAGATAATCCCAACTAGTACCAAAATAGTAATAACAATAAAAAATAGTTGTTTATTTTGCAAAATACCAAAAGCTGCACCAAAATTCTCAACATAATTTAATTGTAAATAATTTTTTATAATTGGAATCGGGCTTCTTCCCAATAAAAATTTAACTGCTAAATACTTAGTTAATTGGTCAAATATAATAAGAATAATAGCAACTATATAAAACATTTGCCCCTCCTCAATAATATTTTCCATTAATATTGTAAAATATTATTATCAATTTTACAATACTAATCCAATATTAAAGGTTAGGTATCCACCTAACCTTGTTCTTTTTGTTCTTCAGGTATATCCTCTCTATTTAAATCCTTTAACTGCCCTTTGTAATACTCATTTGATATTTTATCAACTTCTTCTACTATTCCTGCTTCTTTCTCATCAAATATCCCTTGATTATCTCCTGTACTGTATGACGGATCTCCTTTAACTTCATTAAATCTAGCAACTGCCTGCCAACTATCTTCTCCATCAAATTCCACTTCATCTTCTATTGTTATATCTCTATAACTTCTTCCAAAAGGATATCCTAATACTTCTTCTTCAACAGGCCTATAATCCATAGTCTTTTCTAAAGGAATTTCTTTATTTGCACATTCAATACAAAACTTTGCATAAGGTATTATCTCGAGCCTTTCTTCATTTATTTTTTTACCACATTTTTCACAAATTCCATACGTTCCATTTTCTATCCGATTTAATGAATCTTCTATTTGCCTCAATAAATTCTCTTCATTATTTTTTAAATTCATCATTTGACCCACAATAAATGTTTCTGTACCAATATCTGCTGGATGATTGTCGTACATTGATAGCTCATCAAAATAGTCTTGCATAGATATATTTGGCTCATTTTCATTCATTTTATCTATTGTTTCTAATATCTTATGCTTTTCTTCTAATAATAGCTTTCTGAAATGTTCTAATCTTCTTTTGTCCATCATACCCTCCTTATAAATTTTCTTGCACAATTTTTACCAAATCTGCTATAAAATCACCTATTAATGGTAAATTCCAAGAAATCATTTTCTGTAATATATAAATCACAAATGCTCCTAATATTGTGAATCCAACAGCCATTCCAAATCCTCTTGCTAATCCTCCAATAAAATTAATGTATAATAATCTTTTTCTATTATTTAAAATATCAACATATTCAGCTATTTTTGCCTTTTCTAATTGCAAGGCTATCTCGTGTATCTTTTTTTCTAATTCTTTTTCTTGCATAGTAATCTCCTTTCAAATAATTTACCCAATTTTATTGTATATTATTTATAATTTTTCAATAAGAGTTTATTAATAATTTTTCAAAATTATTCTTGTTTAACTAATTTATCCTTATATTAATGACCATATCTAGCTAATAATAAATAGAAAAATAAAAGACTATTCTTTTTAAATACTCCACCCCATAATTCAACTAATAATAGAAAGAAAAATAATAAATAATCTGTATATCTATGACAATCATTTTCTATTATACTTACATCAATATTTTCAGAATTTAAGTTACTTATTTTATCCATCATATTACCACTCCCATCTTTATATCCTATTATATATTATGTAAAGCTCGATAGGGAGTTACTTTTAAATTTAAAAAAGAAAAAGGCAAAAACCGTTTTGGTTTTTACCTCTTTAAGTGTCATAGATTATTAACACACTTTTTTATCTGTTTAATCTCATTATATAATATCTTCAATTGTTCTAAAGTAAGTGATTGATATCCGTCAGATAAAGCCTTAGTAGGATCTGGATGTACTTCCACCATTATACCATCCGCACCTACTGCTACGGCTCCTCTTGTCATTGGAATAACTAAATCCCTTCTACCTGTACCATGACTTGGGTCTACAATTACGGGTAATTTACTTAAAGTTTTCAAAATTGGCACAACTGTTAAATCAAGTGTATTTCTAGTATAGTTTTCAAAAGTTCTAATACCACGTTCACATAATATAATATTATCATTACCTTCCAAAGCAATATATTCAGCCGCCATTAGCCATTCTTTTACTGTTGCTGTCATTCCTCGTTTTAATAATATCGGCTTATTTAATTTACCTACTTCTTTTAATAAAGAGTAGTTTTGCATATTTCTTGAACCAATTTGTATAATGTCTATATATTCTAATGCCTTTTCTAAATCACGAGGATCCATAATCTCAGAAACAACTTTTAAATTATATTTAATTGCAACTTCTCGTAAAATTTTCAATCCTTCAAATCCTAATCCTTGAAAAGAATATGGTGATGTTCTCGGTTTAAAAGCGCCACCTCTAATCAGTCTTATTTCTAAACTATCTAACATTTCACCAACTAATTCCATTTGCTTTTCATTTTCAACTGCACATGGCCCTGCAATAATCGAAAAGTCTCCATCACCAATTTTAATACCATCACCTAAATCGATAATTTTCTTATCCTCATGTTTTTTACCAACATATTGTAATTCCATGATTACTCCTCCATAATAGTTATATGAGGCTTATAATTCTTTGCACAATTTCTGCAGAATTTTTAGCTGATTCAATAACAAATTCGTTAAAGTTAACATGTGCCGAACCATCAGCTTTATCTGAAATAGCTCTAAAAATAACAAAAGGAATATTATTCAAATAACAAGTCTGTCCTATTGCTGCACTTTCCATTTCAACACAATAGCCTTTGAAAATTTCCCATAGCTTATCTTTCTTCTCTGGACTTGCAACAAATACATCTCCACTTAGTATTCTTCCTTCATACAATTTATGCTCTTTAAGTTCCTCAGCCGCTACTTTTTTAGCTATATCTATTAACCTCTTATCAGCTTTAAATTTATATTCGTCTAATCTTGGAATTTCTCCTAACTCGTATCCAAAACCTGTTGCATCAACATCATGTTGAACTACATCTGTAGAAATAACTATATCCCCAATATTTAAACTATCGTGTATCGCACCAGCAACTCCTGTATTTATAATATAATCTACATTAAAATATGTAATTAATATCTGAGTACAAATTGCAGCATTCACTTTTCCTATACCACATCTTACTAGAACTATATCTTTATTACTAAGTTTTCCTTCATAAAATTTCATTTTAGCCTTTTCTGTAACTTTATCTATTTCCATTTTATCTTTAAGAATTTCTATCTCTTCATCCATAGCCCCTATAATACCAATTCTCATATTCTTTCCTCCTAGCTTGTATATACTTATAACTTTCTCTATTATTATATAATTTCTAACTTTCGTGTCAAGTATGTAAAATATTTTAACCCTTTGTGTGTTTAAAAAGGGCTTGTATGTCAATTTACATACAAACCCTTTATTCACTATTCTAAATTAGCTACACATTTTGCACAAATTGTTGGATGTTCTGAACTTTCACCAACTGTCTCACTAAATGTCCAGCATCTCTCACATTTCTGCCCTGGTGCCTGCTCAACTACTACTTTAATATCATTATTTTCTCCTATAGTATAGTCTCTATCAATTTCATTATCTTCATTTACTTCTACCTTTGAAACAATCAAAATCTCTGGTAATTTTTCTTCTATACTCTTTAAGAAGTCGTAATCTTCACCTTTTGCATAAATCTTAACTAAAGCATTTAATGAATGTCCTATTATTTTCTGGCTTCTTGCTATTTCTAATGCTTTTGTTATATCCTCTCTATAGGAAATAATCCTACTCCATTTGCTTTCTATAGCTTCATTATAATATTCGGCTTTTGGCTCAGGCCAATCAGTTAAATGTACACTAATAGCATCTTCACCCTTAACAAACTGCCATATTTCTTCAGCTGTAAAAGGTATTATTGGTGCAATCATCTTAACTAATGCTTTAAGAATTATATCAATTGTAGTTTGAGCAGCTCTTCTTGATTTTGAATCACTTCTTAATGTATATAATCTATCTTTTAATACGTCCAAATAGAAACTACTCATATCTACAACACAGAAATTATGAATTGCATGATAAATCACATGGAAATCATAACTATCATAAGCCTTTGTAACTTTTTCAATCAATCTATTTAGTTTTATTAAAGCCCATTTATCCATTTCTAAAAGTTCATCATAGCTTACTGCATCTTTTTCTGGTTCAAAGTCATATAGATTGCCTAAAATAAATCTTGCTGTATTTCTAATCTTTCTGTAAACCTCAGACATCTGCTTAAGTATTTCATTTGACATTCTTACATCTGACTTATAATCTGAAGATGACACCCATAATCTTAATATATCTGCTCCATATTTATTTATTACTTCTAATGGGTCAACACCATTTCCTAATGATTTAGACATCTTCCTACCTTCACCATCCACTATCATACCATGAGTTATAACACTTTTATATGGTGAAGTCCCTTTAGTAGCTATAGCTGTTAAAAGTGATGACTGGAACCAACCTCTATATTGGTCATTCCCCTCTAAATATAAATCTGCTGGATATGTTAATTCTTCATATTCTTCAATAACAGATTTATGGCTAGAACCAGAATCAAACCATACATCCATTATGTCCATTTCTTTTTTGAATTTAGTACAGCCACATTCGCATTTTGTATTTTCTGGAAGTAATTCATTTGCTTCCATCTCATACCAAGCATTAGAGCCTTTTTCTCTAAAAATTGAAGAAACCTTTGCTATAGTCTTTTCATTTATTAACTCTTTACCACATTCTTCACAGTAGAAGATAGGTATTGGTACACCCCAAATTCTCTGTCTTGAGATACACCAATCATTTCTATCCTTAATCATATTAATAATTCTCTCTTCACCCCAACCAGGTATCCATTCAACTTTCTTAGCAGCCTCAATCGCTTCATCTTTGAATGCATCGACTGAAGCAAACCATTGTTCAGTAGCTCTAAATATAACTGGGCCTTTACATCTCCAACAATGTGGATAAGAGTGAGTGATATCATTTTTAGCGATTAAGTGTCCACTCTCTTCTAAGTCATTAAGTATTACCTTATTTGCTTTTGCATAATATAAACCTTCATATTTCCCTGCTTTATTAGTAAAATGTCCTTTATCATCTACAGGATTCAATACATCTAAATTATATTTTTGTCCAATCAAGAAGTCTTCTTGACCATGTCCTGGTGCTGTATGAACACATCCAGTACCAGCATCTAATGTTACATGATCACCTAATATAACAACCGACTCTCTTTCAATAAACGGATGCTTTGTTTTCATATATTCTAACATTTTACCGCTAAAATTAGCTAATACCTCATATTCCTCAATACCTATTTCTTTCATCACATTTTCAATCAATTCCTTAGCTATAACATAAACTTCATTATTAACTTTTACAAGAGAATATTCAAATTCTGGCCCAACAGAAATAGCCAAGTTAGCAGGTAAAGTCCATGGAGTTGTAGTCCAAATTACAAAATATACATTTTCTAAATTATCTACATAGTCTTTAAATAAACCTTTATCATCTATAAGCTCAAATTTTACATAAATAGATGGTGATACTTTATCTTTGTATTCTATTTCAGCTTCCGCTAAAGCAGTTTCGCAACTTGGACACCAATATACAGGTTTTAACCCTTTATATATATATCCTTTTTTAGCCATCTCACCGAATATTTCTATCTGATGAGCTTCATATTCAGGTTTTAAAGTTAAATACGGATTATCCCAATCACCTGTTACACCCAATCGTTTAAATTGTTCTTTTTGTTTTTCTACTTGACTTAATGCATAATCTCTACACTTATTTCTAAATTCAACTGGTGAAACTTCTTTCACGCTTAAACCTAATTCTTTTATCGCTTTTAATTCAATAGGTAAACCATGAGTATCCCAACCTGGAATATATGGTGCATAGAATCCTCTTAACGTTTTATATCTAACTATTATATCTTTAAGAATCTTATTTAAGGTATGGCCAAGATGTATATCTCCATTTGCATAAGGTGGACCATCATGTAAAATGAAGCTCTTATTACCTTTATTCTTTTCAAGACCTTTATTGTAAATATCTTGTTCATACCATTTATTTAAAATATCAGGCTCTCTTTTTGGCAAATTAGCTCTCATTGGAAATTCTGTTTTTGGTAAATTCAATGTTTTACTGTAATCCATCCTGACACCTCCTGTATATTTTCGAATTATTTTAACTAAGATGCGTCGTCGTTTATACAAAACAAAAAACTTCATCCCAATGGGACGAAGTTACTCCGCGTTACCACCCAAATTACCATATAAATGGTCTCTCATTTAAATAACGGATTACCGGAACCCCCTACTTAATTCGAAGGTCAACTCCAGGGTGATTTTCGTTAAAGCAGGATTACTAGCTTCCACCAACCGCTAGCTCTCTTGAAATCCCACAATAACTACTCTCCCTTTCATAGTCTTTATCTATATTAAATTTTAAAAATATTATATATTATTAACTAAAATTCGTCAATATCAACGATTATTTTTCGCTATTTTTCATCAAATTCGTTTAAAAACATATCTACTGTTTCTAATTGTGAACTTAAAAAAGTCTTAAACCTAGTTTTAAAAATTAATAACTCTTTCTTAATCTCTTCATATTTTTTCTGTATTTTAACAACTT
This sequence comes from Caloranaerobacter longqiensis, assembly GCF_050286925.1. Taxonomy (NCBI): domain Bacteria; kingdom Bacillati; phylum Bacillota; class Tissierellia; order Tissierellales; family Thermohalobacteraceae; genus Caloranaerobacter; species Caloranaerobacter longqiensis. The sequence goes on along the minus strand of NZ_JBFWFX010000003.1, from coordinate 62,925 downwards.
CGTTATGTGCATCTTCAATAATCTTTCTTGCATTTTCTTCTGCTTCTTTTATAATAAGCTCTGCTTCTTTTTTAGCGTTATGACTAACCTCTTCAGCAGTATTTTGAGCTACAACTAGTGTGTTCTGTAATGTTTTTTCAATATTCCTGTAATGTTCAAGTCTCTCATTTAATGCAGAGATTTTATCTTTAAGCTCAATATTCTCTTTGTAAAGTTTTTCATAATCGGCAGCAACTTCATCTAAAAAACTAACAACTTCCGTTTCCTTATATCCCATAATACTTTTACTAAATTCTTTGTTTTGAATATCTAAAGGTGTTAACATAAACCATGCCTCCACTAAACATAAATTTTTATAGTTAATTTATGCCTTCCTTTTCTTGTTTTTCCCGAATTCTTATAAATCAAAAACCTACCCTTACCTTTTACAGAAATTATATCAGTCTCATCAACTAAACGAAATGGCTGTCTTATTGGTTCCCAATTAACTTTGACTCTATTTTGATTGAAATACATTAAACACTTTGACCTTGAAATATCGTATACTGCACTAATAACATTATCTGCTCTTAATGAACTTACAGTAACACTTTTTTCAATGTATTCAATCACGCCTTGTTTTATTTCATTTAAGCTTATCTCCTCAACGTATACATTTTGATTACCAACTTTATTCAAGTGTAGTTTAATAAAATCTAAAATATCCTTATGTAATACAATTTGCACATAATCATCATGTAAATATATATCACCAATTTTTTCTCTTTTAATCCCTAATCCCAATATAGAACCTAAATAATCTCTATGGTTTAATTTTTTCTTAAAGTTGCCAGTTATCTTAATTGAACCAATCGGATTTTCAATATCTTCCTTAGTTAAATAAAACGGATACATTATAATAGATTTTCTTTCAGCCTCTTTAAGTCCACCCTCTTCAAAATAATTTAAATCAGAGAACCTATTAAGTATTGAATAACATAATCTTCTTTGATAGGGATCTAAAAAGTCAGTGTATACAATTTCATGATTTTTTAATACTTTTTCAATCTTATCTAAAATTTTCCTCATGACTATTATTTGCTCTGGATCTCTAATATATTCTAAATATTTTGCTTTGTTTAAAAACATAACATCACCCATTTAGTTATAAACTAATTCTTAAAATATAAGAAATTAAATCTAAGAATAAAAATGCTAACAATGGAGAAAAATCTATCATACCTGTATTAATACCTAATTTATTTATTAAATTTCTAAAGGGGATTAAAATAGGTTCTGTAATTTGATAAATAAAATTAAACAGCGGATTACTCAAATCTCTAATTATATAAGACATAAAAACTCTTACTAAAATCAATGTTTCTATTAAGTTTATAAATATACCTATAGACCTTTCTAAAACCCACACATTCAACACCTCTTTTAACTATTTCTGCCATGGAAATATCCCTTTATTTTTCAATTGTTCTTTTATATCTCCGTTAATCTCTACATTATTAGGAGCTAAAATAAATATATCTTTTGCAACTTTCTGAATGATTCCTTCTAAAGCATAAATAGCTCCATTTAAAAAATCAAAGATTTGCCTCTTACTATCACTATCCATATGTTCTAAATTAATAACAACTGTTTTTCTATTTTTTATATCCTCAACAATCTTAGGTGCATCTTCATATTTTTTTGGTTCATGAATCGTTAATTTCATAGATAAATTTGTATGGATACTTACAATTCTATTGTTAACGCGCTTCTTAACTGGTAAATCTTCTTCAACAAACGGATCTATCGGTGGCTCGTCTACTACATCTTCCTCAAAATCATCTAAACCGATTATATATTTAAACTTATTAATAATTTTATTACTTTTATTTGACATTATAATAATACCTCCTAATAATTTCTTCCTCCAAAAATTCCTGTACCTATTCTCACCATATTAGAACCTTCTTCAATCGCAATTTTATAATCATTAGTCATTCCCATTGATAGATATTTCATCTCCACATTTGGATATCCTCTTTTTTCTATTTCTACAGAAAGCTCTTTTAACTGTCTAAAAACATATCTGACTTCTTCCGGATTTTCTGCATAAGGAGCTATTGTCATAAGACCTTTTATTTTTATTTTAGGATATTTTATAATTTCTTCAACAAAAGGAATAACTGCATCACCATAAAGTCCATACTTCGATTTTTCTTCTGCTATATTAACTTGAATAAGAGCATTTACAAAAACATTATGCTGCTCTGCTCTTTTTTGTAGCTCTTGTGCTAAAGATAACCTATCTAGTGAATGAATTAAATCTATCTTATCAATAATATATTTAACTTTATTTGTTTGTAAATGTCCTATCATATGCCATATGGGTCTACCTTTAATTGAATCATACTTTCTCAAAATTTCCTGAACTCTACTTTCACCTATATTGTTGATTCCTAACTTTATTGCTTCATTTATCACATCAACATCTATTGTCTTAGTAACAGCAATTAATGTTATATCCTCTAAACTTCTACCAGTTTTTAACGCCGCTTCTTCAATGTTTTTATATACTTCTTCCAAGTTCGCTTTTATATTAACTATTTTAATCCCCTCCCTTTAATCTATAATCTGTCCTTCTTTAACTTTCTTACCATTAACAAATACTTCATCAAAAATAGAAATTGTATACCTTTTTTCATAATTTCCATCAATATTTATTTCAATCTTTCCTCTATCACCAATTTTAATTTTACTTCCTGTATCTACAATTACATATTTCTCATTCTGTCCTATTATTTTCACAGGTCTAAATTTTACGATACCACTTATATCTTTAATGTATACGCCGTCTATCCCGTCTTTTTTTATTACCGCACTTTTAGGTATTTTTAGTCCATAGTAAGTATCAGTAATTATCTCAACATCAACATACCTTTCATTATAGAATTTATATAGATAACTATCAAATTCAAATATTACTATATTTCCATTATTGCCTTTATTTACTTTATAAACTTTACCTTTTATTTTTTCATTTTTTTCTATAAACTTTATATATACATCTTTTCCTTCATTCAATCTATCTATACTACTCTCAGACGTTAGTTTTACTACAAGATACCATTTATAGTTGTCAATTATTTTAAAAATTGGTTCACCTAAAGTAACTTCCAAATCGTTATTAATTTTATGTATATTCCTTTCTATAATCCTAAACTTATCAGGAGTAAAATTCGATAAACTCTTTAAGCTATATACTTCTTCCAAACCGTCAATAGTATAACTTACTAAACCGCAATTTTTTGAATAATAATTTGCTTTTGCATTTTTCAATCTGTTTTGTAAATTTTTACGCATTTCATACAGTTTGTCTAAATCATTAGCTATTAACGAATTGTTACCAAACAAATCTGAACGCTTATCTAAATCTAATTTTAAATCTTCTGCTACTTGATTTACTTTAACAAAGTTACCTTCTAAAATGCTTTTTCTCAAAATATCTATTTTCTCATCTATAAAAATCTTATTCTTTTCTATATCATTCGAAAATATCTCCTGTGTTTTAATCTTATTGCTTAACTCTTCAATCCTTTTATTTATAACATTCAACTCTTCTGCTATTTTATGATTCTTATCTGATGCTACTACTTGTCCTATCAAAGTCCCTAATCCAACCTTTTCGCCTTCATTTTTAGCAAAAATTATTTTACCATTAGTTGTCGCTCTATATACAACTTCATTTTTAAAAATAATTCCTTTAGCCTTTTCAAAAACATCAATACTACCTTCTTCAACTATTACTGTAGCTGCATTTGTTACACAAAACGTTGGTAACATTCTTAATGATAAATAAATTATTACTATTATTACCAAACCAATTCTAAACTTTTTTCGTCTTCTTCTTTTTTGTTTTCTTTTATCTTTAGTCATAATATCACCACACCAATTTATATTATATTTCTTCATATCTTAAGATTTTCCTTCATCATTTTAACAATAAGCGTTATTTACATACAAATACAACTAAAGACCTATTTCTGTTTATAAGTCAAGTATATCATAATTCTTACATCAACTTTACAAACTTTTAAAAAATATGTATAATATATATTGCTCTCGGGATGTAGCGCAGCTTGGTTAGCGCACAAGTCTGGGGGACTTGGGGTCGCTGGTTCGAATCCAGTCATCCCGACCATTCTCGCACAAAATAACTGGGAAGGTAAAACCTTCCCAGAACTTGTTGCCAAAACATTTATTTTTATAAATATGTGTTCATCAACACTTTAGCACCTAAATATAAAAAGCAGGCTAACAGCTATTAGCTGTTAGCCAAAGTACCATTAAGTACCATTATATTATGATACAGATTAGCCCTCCACTACCTTCGTTTACGATACGCTGAAGAGTTTTCTGAATTTTAATTCTCACATCATCAGGCATCATATTAAGCTTGCTCTGGAGTTGCTCTTTTACTAAGTCATGTAGTGTTTTGCCAAACATATTTGATTCCCAAATTTTTGAAGGATCATTTTCAAACTCATCTAATAAATATTTTAGTAATTCTTCACTCTGCTTCTCTGTTCCAATAATTGGTGATACTTCAGTTGTTATATCCGCTCTAATCAAATGTAAACTTGGGGCATTTGCACGCAATTTAACTCCAAATCTATTACCTTGCCTAAAGATTTCAGGTTCATATAATTCTAATTCTTCAAGGCTAGGAGGTACTAATCCGTATCCTTTCTCTCTTACATCTTTTAATGCACTTTCTATTTTGTCATATTCTTTCTTAGATTTAGCAAGTTTAGAAATTAATCCTAATAACTGATGTTCTCCAACTATTTTATAGCCTGTTATTTCACTTATTACATCATATAATAAATTATTTTCAACATCCATTTTAATATTAGCTATTCCCTCACCTAATTTAATCTCAGTTATAGTTGCATTTTCAATAGCTTCACAATCTGTAAATTTATCTAATGTATTTGTAATATCCCTAATTCGATATAATTCTGTTACAGTTTCCTTAATTGAATTGAATATATTTTCACGTATCCAATGTTTATTAGATAATCCTTCAACCCAACTAGGCAGATTGATATTAATCTCTCTTATTGGGAATTCTAGCAATACTTTTTCAAGAATATTATTAATATCCTCTATAGACATATTTAAACAATCTACTGCAATTACTGGTGTCTGATATTTTTCCTCTAAACTTTCTCTGAGTGCTATTGTACTATCTAAATCTGGATGCCTTGAATTGAGTAATATTACAAAAGGTTTACCAAGTTCTTTTAATTCACTAATAACTCTTTCTTCAGCCTTAATATAATTAGACCTTTCAATGTCTGTTATAGAAGCATCAGTAGTTATAACTAATCCAATAGTAGAATGATCAGTTATAACTTTTCTAGTCCCTATTTCAGCAGCTTCTTCAAATGGTATCTCTTTTTCAAACCATGGTGTAGTAACCATTCTAGGCATATTATTCTCTTCATGTCCTAAAGCCCCTTTTACTATATATCCTACGCAATCTACCATTCTGACTCTGAATTTAACATTATCTTTCAATGTTAACTCAACAGCTTCACTTGGAACAAATTTAGGTTCAGTTGTCATTATAGTTCTACCAGCACCGCTTTGTGGTAATTCATCATTAGCTCTCTCTTTTCTGTATGTATTATCTATATTTGGTATAACTAGTAATTCCATAAACTTTTTAATAAATGTTGATTTACCTGTTCTAACAGGACCTACAACTCCAATATATATATCTCCATCCGTTCTTTCAGCAATATCCTTGTATATATCGAAATTCTTCATCCACTTTCCCCCCTTTATATAATATATTGAAGAATCTCCATTTTTAGTATAATTTCCCTCTCAGAAAAATATAAATTTGGACTCAGTTCTTAACATTATATATATATGAAAAGATTAAAATAATATGACATGCTAACAAAAAAAAGACATCCTTTCGATGTCCTCACCAATTAAATCCAGTTTCATGTACAATTTCTTCCATTTCATGTTTCTTATCTCTCATCATTAAATTAAAAACAGAATATCTAACATCTTTTCCTTCATAAAGAACTCCATAAATCTCTTCAGTTATCGGCATTTTTACATTATATTTTCTAGCTAATTCATATGCCGCTTTAGTCGTCTTTACTCCCTCTACAACCATTCCTACAGATTTAATTGCTTCTTCTAAACTAGCTCCCTGTCCAATCTTAATGCCTGCTCGCCTATTTCTACTATGAAGACTAGTACACGTAACTATCAAATCACCTATTCCTGAAAGGCCAGCGAATGTATTTTTATTTGCTCCCATTTTTTCACCTAAACGTGAAATTTCAATAATCCCTCTGTTCATAAGTGCGGCTTTAGTATTGTCTCCATATCCTAATCCATCTGATATACCCGCTCCTAAAGCTATTACATTTTTCAATGCTCCACCAAGTTCAACACCTATTACATCTGGATTTGTATAAACTCTAAACCTAGGAGTCATAAATACTTCTTGAATATATTCTGCAGTTTTTTTGTTTATAGATGCAGCTACTACTGCTGTCGGTATATTTTTAGAAACCTCTTCAGCATGCGAAGGGCCTGAAATAACAGTATACTCAACAGTTGGCAACTCTTGTTTCACAATTTCTGAAATTCTAAGCAAAGTATCTGTTTCTATTCCTTTTGCTACATTAACTAAAATAGGTTGCTCTTTCAATTGCCTTTTGAATTTCCTAATCGTTTCTCTAATGGCATGTGATGGTACAGCTAATAAGATTATATTTTTTCTATAAACAGCTTCTTCTATATCATTAGTAACATTAATATTATCTGACAACTTAACATTAGGCAAATACTTTTTATTTTCTCTAGCTTCTTTCATATAATTACATTGCTTAACATCTCTTACCCATAAGTCAACCTGATAACCTTTATTGGCAAGTAGTAAAGCTAAAGCCGTACCCCAACTTCCTCCCCCTAAAATACCAATAGTTGTTTCCATTGCTATTCCTCCTCATTTAAACCCTTTCGCCTATTTTCCTCTCTTGTCCTTTTAATAATCGTGATATATTTTCTTTATGTCTGTAAATAGCCATAGCAGACAGTATTAGTGTAAAAATTAAGAAGTCTAAACTAAAAGGTCTATTTAAAAACAATCCTATAATAGGTAATAAAGCCATTGTTATTACTGAACCTAATGAAACATATTTCGACTTAATAACAATAATCAAACCTATAGCTACACATATAAATGTTATCTTATAATTAACAACTAACATTACACCAATAGTCGATGCTATACCTTTCCCACCTCTGAAATTTAACAAGACTGGCCAATTATGTCCTACAACTACACTAATGCCTGAAAGAAGCATGCCTGTTTCTCCTAAAATCATTTTACCTAAAATTACTGCTATTACTGCTTTTAATAGATCAAACAAAAACGTTATAGCTGCTATCTTTGCACCAAAAACTCTCAAAGCATTTGTAGCACCTGCATTCCCACTCCCATAATTTCTAATGTCTTTATTTTCCAATGTTTTCCCTATTAAATATGCTGCATTTATATTCCCTATTAAATAACTCAATAATAGTATTAATAAAATTTTATACATCTAATCCCCCTTTTCTTTAAATTCTAATTGAATAGGTGTTCCCTCAAAACCAAAGGTCTGCCTTATTTGATTTTCTAAGTATCTTTGATAAGAAAAATGCATCAGCTCTATGTCATTAATAAAAATAACGAATTTCGGAGGCTTTATTCCTACTTGAGTACCATAGTATATTTTTAGTCTTCTCCCCTTGTCTGATGGTGGCTGGTTCATAAGTACTGCTTCACCAATGATATCATTTAATACACCTGTACTAATTCTCATAGAATGATTGTTAGAAACTTTCTTTATTAAATCAATTATTCTATTAACTCTTTGTCCTGTTTTTGCTGAAATAAACAATATTGGAGCATAAGGCATAAATGATAATCGTTCCCTAATTTCCTTTTCATACCTTAAATAAGTTTTATCATCTTTTTCAACAAGATCCCATTTATTCATGATAATAATAGTAGCTTTTCCTTTTTCATGAGCATATCCTGCAATTTTAGCATCTTGCTCAGTAACAGATTCTAATGAATCTATAACTAATAAACAAACGTCTGCTCTTTCAATCGCTGTTAATGCTCTAATTACACTATATCTTTCTATATTTTCGTTGATTTTCTTTCTTCTTCTGATACCTGCCGTATCTATAAAAACAAACTTATCTTCTCCGACTTGGAATGGTGTATCTATTGCATCTCTAGTTGTCCCAGGTATATCACTTACTATAACTCTCTCTTCTCCTAAAATTTTATTTATCAAAGATGATTTTCCTGCATTCGGTTTTCCTATTACTGCAACTTTAATTACACCTTCTTCATACTCTGTATCTTTATCCTCAGGAAAATTCTCAATTACTGCATCTAACAAATCTCCTATTCCTAATCCCTGTGAAGCTGATATCGCTATAGGATCGCCTAATCCTAATTCATAGAATTCATAAATCGTATCTGGAGTCATAGGTGTATCAATTTTATTGCAAACTAATAATATCTTTTTCTTAGATTTTCTTAACATATTAGCTACTTCTCTATCAGTAGATGTTAATCCCTCTATTCCATCTACAACAAACAAAATAACGTCTGCAGTATCAATTGCTATTTGTGCCTGTCTTCTCATTTGTGATAAAATAATATCCTCAGTATCAGGCTCAATTCCTCCCGTATCAATCAAAGTAAAATACTTGTTTAACCATTCAGCTTCAGCATAAATTCTATCTCTAGTAACTCCAGGCTTATCTTCTACAATTGCTATCCTTCTACCTGCTATCCTATTAAAAAGAGTAGATTTTCCTACATTTGGTCTACCTACAATAGCTACAACTGGTCTTGCCATATACATCACCTCGCATATTTTTTGTAGAAATCTACAAACTCGTATCCATCAACATCTAAAACAATTACTTTTACATTTAATCTTTCTTCCACTTCTTCTACAGTAATATCATCTAAGAAAATATCTTCATCACGTTTCAACATAGATTTTGGAATTATTAGTCCGTCCCCTAAATCTTTTCCAGTAAGTTGTCCAATTAAATCACTTCCAGTTATAAGCCCTGATACAGTTATTGTTTCTCCAAAGAAATTATTAATTATAGGCTTAACTTGTAATTTAAGACCTCTAAATTTACTCATAACTAAATTAGCAACATCTTTCATAAAAGGATAAGCTAACATACCTGTTGCTATAGTAAATTTTTTATTTAATTGCATATCTTTATCTATTTGAATCAGAGCTTTATGCACTTCTTCATAAAATAATCTCATCAATCCTACACCATTCTCTAACTGTGGAAACCCCTCATATTCATCAAACAAAGGTATTTCCTTTTCTGCAAGAACATAAAATTCATCAGCAGCAAAAACAAATCTTGATCCTAATTCTTTTAGATATTTATTTTGTTTCTTATCAATAAAATCTAATAACTTTTCAGCTGTATCTTTATTATACGTTTCTAATTTAAAAAGTCCATCTCTATATTTTGTAACACCTACAGGTACAATTGCAACACTTTTAACATTTGGATACAAAACAGCTAAGTCTTCCAACGTCTTATCTAAATATATACCATCATTAATTCCTGGACATAAGACAATCTGACAATTCATTTCTATATTTGCTTTACTAAATCTTTGTAGTATATCGTATATTTTACCAGCATTTTTGTTGTTTAACATTTTTACCCTTAATTCAGGGTCAGTAGTATGAACAGAAATATTTATTGGACTTAACTTATAGAATATAATCCTATCAATCTCTTCTTCTGACAAATTTGTAAGCGTAATAAAATTACCCTGTAAAAAGGATAATCTCGAATCATCATCCTTAAAATATAGAGTATCTCTCATCCCTTTAGGCAATTGGTCTATAAAGCAAAATATACACTTGTTTCTACAACTCTTAGCTTTATCAATTAAAGGATTTGTAAATATTATACCAATATCCTCATTGATATCTTTTTCAATTTCTAATTCCCATATCTCTCCATTTTGCTTTTGTATGGTCATTTCAACATAATCGTCAGAAATCTGATATTTGTAATCTAAAATATCCATTATTGGATATCCGTTTACAGATATTAATACATCTCCACTTTCAATTCCTAATTCTTCTGCAATACTACCACTTTCAATTGCTTCGATAATATTTGTATGTTTATCCGTATTTTTTACTTCCATAATATCCCCTCTATAATAACCTATTATTAGTACTAGGTATTAATATTATATCATACCTACATCATTTTTGCTTATATCATGTCATCAATTAATTATATATAATCAAGATTTTTTTAGCAATATCTTTAATTATAACATATATAAATACTCTGTAAAATAACATAATACTTAATGTCTTACAATTACATAAGCTCCATTTTCCAAATCATGTACCATACCCAAAGTTATTTTAGATAACAAAAGAGCAATTTTCTCTCTTTCTTCCTCATCTTTTACATAAAAAACAGGTACATTATCACCGCAAACTATATCTTTTCTAGTTGTTACAACTGCTAGAATTGTTTCTTTAAACCCTATATCCATCTTCTCACACTCCTTAATCAGCTGCTTTCCTGCCAGCTTTGGAATCTAGAGGTTTTCTTTTTGCACTTTCTAAAACAACTGTTCTTTTCACAGCTTCTATTAAACATTCTATATCAGGTTCCATAGGTACAATAGCCATTACAATATTCCCTGTCTCAGAGTCTCTTCTTGCAATAGGTGTAAAATCAGGCTCATCCACATCTTTCCTTATACCTAATAAAGCTGCTGCATTATGTTGAATAGCCTGTCTTTGTCCTAAATTAGCTAATGTTGCGATCCCATTTTCATCATGTGGAATGATTTCCACAGCTATACCTTTTTCTTCATATATTTTTCTTGATTCCTTGAGTCCTACATTCATTATTACAACGTCATTAATTGTTAATAACGGACCTTTAAATTTGATTTTCGCAGGAACTACATCTGCAATATCTCCAATTGTCTGTCTAGCTATTGCCTTATTAAAATAATATATAGAAATAAGACCAATTATTACTCCAATAACAACTGATTGCGTCCTCGAAATGCCAATTTTGAAAAGTAAAAATATTACTATACTTACTATAAGAGATGTCAGCATAGTCATATAATTTCTAGCTTCAAAAGCTTTTGCAATATCTTCAATATATGCAGTACCTCTTGCCACCAATTCAGTAGGCTCTATATTGTCTAAACTTTGACGTTCTAAATTCCTCACATCTCTGAATTGTTGAGCCGCTAAAGCTAAGAATGTAACTGCAGCATATTCTTTCTCCCATAATGCAGGTAAAGCAACAGAACCTAATCCTGCTGCTACAATACCTAAAGTAAGATGTGAAAATACCCCCTGAGGATAACTTGGATATTGTCTATGATCGACTCTGAGCATAGATATTCTTGATAAAATTCCTAACATTATTGAGGGAATTATTATATGACTGTAATTAAGCATTTTACCACCTTCTAAATATAAAACTTCAATTTATATTACTATTCAAACGATCTTCAAATTTAAATCTATAATTTAGGTTTCCCTTATTCTTCTATACTATTCTCATATTTGAAATAGATAGAAAATCCCTTAAAGTAGACATAAATAAGTTTCTGACAATCTACTTTAAGGGATTTAAAAATTTACTCGTCAATATTTAATAATTATGATTTATCTATATGGAATTTATTTAAATATTAGTATTATTTATAATAATAGGTTTTGTGTTTTTTTACATAATCTAGAATCATAGCATATCCTAAAAACATAAGAACTCCGCAGAATAAAATAGAAAACATAAATTCATTTGATATAATATGTGCAATTTCTAATACTAATGATAATTCCACGATTAAATACAAAATTAAAATTAGATAATAAGAATATTTTCTTTTTTTTAAAGATCCTATACCTGCAATTATAAATATTAAACCAATAAATATCCATATGCCATACACTAAATAAGGATTATTAAAACTCCTAACTACCGATATATTGTGATGATATTGATCTAAAATATTTGTAATACTATTGAATATTAATAAAATTCCATGTAATATAGTTATATACGAAATAGCTTTCATAAAAATCCCCCTCTCCCTATATTTATTAATTATCGCCGTTTTTCTTAATATTTCTTAAAATTACTGTTATATTTGTTTTCATAGAATTGTTGTTATAATCCTTAAAATTTTATCTTGCATAATATCGCTTCATCCTATTTTTTATCAAACAAGTTTAACGCAAAGATTACCGATATTGATTGTAATAACTGATACAAATACTCATTCTTTATTCTTAAAAAATCTGGCAACAAGATAAAAATAATAAAAAATAGAAGCGAAAGTGGCTTGCCTATTTTTCTAAAGGCAGTATTTTTTAGAATATTATTGTATATAAAAAAGAACACAAGTAATAATAAAGCACCCCATAAGCTCTTTAGATTTAAAACATTTTTCAAACCTTATCACCCCATCTTTGCCCTAATAAATAAACTAAAGACAGATTAGATTAAATTCTTCATTTGCAAATATACTGTATCTAATCAAAAGTTGCTGATATTTATTTTAAAGAAAGAACATCAAATTTTTCTCAATATATAAGCTTATTTACAAAATATGATAGTGATCTATGTATAATAGAAAATGTAATTATAATGTATATATAATTTCTGTGTAAGAATAAAAACATATATGATAATATTACTATAGCTAGAAATAAGACAAATGAAATACAGAGCAGTATAACTATATTTTTCTTTTCCCGACCTTTTTGAGCATCTTTTAATTCAATTAAAACATAGTATACGGGATATACATATTGTACTAAAAAAATTGTTGCAACTGTAGTGAAAAATTGAAAATATATAAAGTCCTGAGATAGAGTAGAACTTAAATGGCTTATAATCGATGATATCACTAGTAAAGATGCTAATATAATTACAAGCATAGTTATTACATTTTCCACTTTATTTTGTTTGCTTATTATCTTAAACATCCCCTTTCACTATAATTATCCTATTTTAATAGGTATATAAGTTAATTATAAGATTCTGCAATTATTGAAAAAATTAAAATTATTTAATGCTAATGATATGTTATCTAATATAAATTATATATGTATATATATGGAATTCCAAGTATTTTTTTCTTTTATGTGACTAGTTATACAAAAAAGTAAAATATACTAAAATCAAATAAAGCATAGCTTCTAACATTTTTGTAGAGTTAGAAACTATGCTTTATTTAATACAATACTCATCTAACATTATGATTCATCTAATGGTAAAGATACTATAAATTCAGTACCTTTATTTACTTTACTTTTTACACTTATCTCTCCTCTAAAAGCTAAAACAATATGCTTAACAATCGCTAATCCAAGTCCAGTTCCTCCAACCTTTCTAGACCTAGCTTTATCCACTCTGTAAAATCTCTCAAAAAGTCTTGGAAGATGCTGCTTAGCTATACCAATCCCTGTATCAGATATTTTAATTACAAGTTTATTTTTAGTGCTATATGCCGTAATAGTAACAGTTCCGCCTTCAGGAGTATATTTGATGCCGTTATCTATTAAATTAATAAGCATTTGCTTAAACCAACCTCTGTTCCCTCTTAGATATGGTAATTTCCTATTTACCTTTTCAATTAATCTTACTCCCTTTTTTTTTGCTAATTCTTCTAATACCTGTATTACTTCTTCAATAGATTTATTCACATCTATTACATCTTTTTTAATCATTTCATTGCTATTTTCTATTTGTGATAACAATAATAAATCCTCTATTAGATTTGTAAGTCGTGATGTTTCAATATCGATTATATCTAAAAACTTATCCCTAATTTCTTTATCTTCTACAGCACCACTTTTAAGTGTTTCAATAAACCCTCTTATCGATGTTAGTGGTGTCTTTAATTCATGTGAAACATTTGCTACAAAATCCTTTCTCATTCTTTCCAATCTTCTTATATCTGTTATATCTTGTATTATTACTAATACACCAATAGTTCTATTAGGATCATTAGTTAATTTAATCGGATTTATATAGATGTTAAATATCTTACTATTAGGTTCTTTAACTTCTACCTCAAACTTAGATTGTATATTAGTATTTAGTAACTCATATATATTTTCTTCCAAATTCAAATCTTTTAAAACTTCTAATACATACTTATTGCGTACATCTGCTTCTTTTATCCCTAACATTTTTTCAGCCATTGGATTTACCAAAATTATCCTTTTATTATTATCTAGAGCTATAACTCCATTTATCATACTAGACAAAATAGCTTTCAACTTAGTATTTTTATCTAAAAGTTCATTTATTGTATCTCTTAATTTTAAACTCATTTTATTAAAATTATCTGCTAAAAGCCCAATTTCATCTTCAGACCTTACTTTTACTAATTCTCCAAAATTACCACTTGATATTTTCCTTGTTGCAATTGTAAGTTCTTTAATAGGTTTTGTAACGCTTCTCACATATCTATATCCTACAAACATTGCAACAAGTAATCCAGCGATTATTGATAAAAAAATATATCTATACATTAAACTATAATATTCGCTAATATCTTTAAGAGGTACAGAAAGTCTTATAACATCAAGTCTATGAGATTTTATATCTACCGGTATAGCTACATATATCATTTCATATTCTAGAGACTTACTATACCTTTTACTAATACCTATCTTGCCTTGTCTTGCCTTAATAACTTCTGGTCTATCGCTATGATTATCCAATTTATTAATATCTGCATCAGAATCTCCAACTACCCAGCCATCTTTATCAATAAATGTGATTCTAGCTTGTATTTTCTTTGAAAATATATCAGCCAATTCATTAAAATTTATTTTATCTATATTTTCCTGCTCCTTAATAAAAGTTTCTATTAATTTCGAATTGGATATAAGTTTATCCTCAATATTTCTGATATAATTAACCCGCATTAAACTTATAGAAAGCATTCCAGTAGTTAATATCCCTATTAAAATCAAAGTTAAAAAAGTAACAAAAATCCTCTTTTGCATTTACATCTCCTCTATTTCATTTTATAACCTATACCTCTTATTGTCTGTATATACTGAGGATTTTTATCATCATCTTCTATTTTTCTTCTTAAATGTCTAATATGAACATCTACAGTTCTAGTATCTCCAAAGTAATCATATCCCCATATTTCATCTAATAAATAATTACGAGTTAAAACATTTCCTCGTTTTTCAGATAAAATTCTTAAAAGCTCAAACTCTTTTAATGTTAAATCAATTTTTTTACCCTTTTTTGTTACCTCATGCTTTTCTATATCAATTGTAATATCTCCAATTTTTAAAATATTTTCTCTTTTCTCTTGTATTTCTTGTGTACGTCTTAAAACAGCCTTTATCCTGGCTAAAAGCTCCCTTACACTAAAAGGTTTAGTAATATAATCATCTGCTCCTATCTCAAGACCTAATATCATATCTATTTCTTCACTTTTAGCAGTTAACATAATAATCGGTAGTTTTTCGGTTTCCTTGTCTTTACGCAAAATTTTACATATTTCTATCCCGTCAATAGAAGGAAGCATTAAATCAAGTATAACCAAATTTGGTCTTTCCTCTTTAATTTTCTTCAAAGCCTCGTTTCCATCATTAGCAGTTATAACATGATAGCCATTAGTTTCTAAGTTGAATCTAATAAGCTCTATTATATGTTCCTCATCATCTACTATTAAAATCTTTTTTAAATTATCCATAATGTTCACCTCTATATACATTAAATAAGCCTAATTAGTGTTTCCAATAATATATCTTTAATTTGAGAATTGAATCTTTCAATTAATACATCAAACATCACCTTTGCAAAAAACTTGTTTCTTCTCATCTAACAACTTCTTTAGTTCATCCATAAAAGTGTTTATATCTTTAAATTGTCTATAAACCGATGCAAATCTTACATAAGCTACTTCATCAATATCTTTAAGCTTATTCATTACCATTTCTCCGATATATTCAGTACTTATCTCTCTCTTTAATGTATTATAGAGATTTTTTTCTATTTCATCAACAATATTTTCCATAGTCTTCAAAGATACTGGTCTTTTTTCACAAGCTCTTATAATACCATTTAATATCTTATCTCTACTATACTCTTGTCTAGTTCCATCTTTTTTAACTACAATCAAAGGAATTTCTTCTACCTTTTCATACGTCGTAAATCTATTATTACATTTAACACATTCTCGTCTTCTCCTTATAGCTTGTCCTTCATCTGTTGGCCTTGAATCTACTACTTTAGTCTCAAAGTAGTTGCAATAGGGACACTTCATATTCATATTACCCCCTTAATACTTCATTGATTAAATTATATTATATTTTTTAATATGTGTCTATCTAGCTCATACTTCTAAATCATTATTTTTTTTATCTCTGCTGCTATTTATAGCATAATCAACTAGCACAACATCTTTACCAATTTTTATTATATCTTCCCACCTAATAACGTATTCATCATTTTTTCCAAAAAAACTAAGCAATCTACTACCTCCAGGAATATATACAGCTTCAACTACTCCTCTATTTAAATCAATTTCAATATCGTTTATAAGACCTAATCTTGAACCATCCCTTATATTAATTACTTCTTTTTCTTTTAAATCTGATGTTTTTATCATAGCCTCACCTTCTTTATTTTCTTTTAATACATTAATTTAAGATATAAAATTCTCTTAATGAATATATACGAAATAATATCGTTCTAACATATATTTATAATTTAAAATGAAAAAATATTACTTTTAATTTAACTAAAGAAGGGAGGCTATTAATATTATTTCATTTGTATTAGCTTTCTCATATGTCTTAAAGCCGTCTTTTCAAGTCGTGAAACTTGAGCTTGTGATATTCCAATTTCTTCTGCTACCTCCATTTGAGTTTTTCCTTCAAAAAATCTTAAATTCAATATTAATTTTTCTCTATCATTTAATTTTCTCAATGCTTCTCTTAAAGCAATACCTTCAAGCCATATTTCATCTTCACTTTTCTCATCGCTAACCTGATCCATTACATAAATAGCATCGCCACTATCATGATATATTGGTTCAAATAGAGATATTGGATCTTGTATAGCATCTAATGCAAAAACTACTTCTTCTTTTGGCAATTTTAATTCATTTGCAATTTCTGTAATAGTTGGCTCTTTAGAATTCTTATTCATTAATTGGTCTCTTACTTGAAGTGCTTTATAAGCTATATCTCTTAAAGACCTACTAACTCTTATTGAGTTGTTGTCTCTTAAGTACCTCCTTATTTCTCCTATTATCATAGGTACAGCATAGGTAGAAAACTTAACATTTTGACTTAAATCAAAATTATCTATAGCTTTAATCAATCCTATACATCCTACTTGGAACAAATCATCTACATGCTCTCCTCTTTTATTAAACCTCTGAATAACACTTAAAACTAACCTTAAATTACCTTTAATAAACTCTTCTCTAGCTTTTAAATCACCTGCATGAATTCTATCAAATAACTTTCTCATCTCTTCATTTGTAAGTACGGGAAGCTCTGATGTATTAACTCCACAAATTTCTACTTTGTTTACATGCATATTTTTCCCTGCCTTCCTCGATGTTTTGCCCCCTGTAATAAATTATTGACTTTAAACTTCATAATTATTCAAAAAAATAAAATGACTGGCCTTTAATACCAGTCATAGCATACTATACCATTCTATTGATTTCTTTTTTTAACCTTTTTATAATTCTTTTTTCTAACCTTGATATATAAGATTGTGAAATACCAAGCATATCAGCAACTTCTTTCTGCGTCTTCTCTTCTCCATTATTTAATCCAAACCTTAGTTCAATTATTTTCTTCTCTCTTTTTGAAAGTTTTTTAATTGCCTCATTTAATAATTCCTTATCTACTTCCTCTTCCAACAGCTTAAATATCATATCATTCTCCGTACCTAAAATATCAGATAACAGCAATTCATTTCCATCCCAATCTATGTTTAATGGTTCATCAAAAGATATTTCGGTCCTTGTTTTACTATTTCTCCTTAAATACATAAGTATTTCATTCTCAATACATTTAGATGCATATGTTGCCAACTTAATCTTTTTATCTGGATCGAAAGTACTAACAGCTTTAATTAAGCCTATTGTTCCAATTGAAATTAAATCTTCAACTCCAACTCCTGTACTTTCAAACTTCCTTGCTATATAAACAACCAATCTTAAATTTCTTTCTATTAATATTGTTCTTACTGTTTCATCTTCTTTCAATTTAGAGACCAAGTATTTTTCTTCTTCAGGGGTCAATGGAGGTGGCAAAACTTCACTTCCCCCAATATAAAAAATTGCTTTTTCATCTAATAAATTAAATTTTCTCAATAATTTCATATAGTATATCCTTATCAATAGCCTCATCTTAACAATAAATCTCAATTTCTCCACCCCCAAATCAATTTAATAACTCTGGATGTAATAAAGCCTCATATTTATTATCATTAGATAATTTATCATTATATATCCCAACAATAATATTTGTTATAGCTCTATCTTGATCTTTTATAATTACTTTATCAGGTTTAAATCCGAATAAAACCCCATTTTCTTGACCAATTGTTTTAAACGGAATTACTCTAATTTTTAAATCCTGTCCTAGTTCTTGCAGAAATGGTAATATAAGTCGCAAATCTTTTACATCATGCATTTCAAAAAACTTTTTTGTTTTTTCAGGTAATATTTTTTTAATTGCCGAAAACTGCACAATAATAACCGGAGTATCTGTTAAAGGGTCTTTCAATGAATTTCCAGTATCAACAAGTGCTATAATATGTACTTCTCTATTCTTCAATGAAATGGTAATAGGAACTAATATTTTATCTTTGCTTATTTTTCCATATATATAACTCCATGTGTACTTAATCAAAATCCATGATGTTACTATTGCAAATACAAGTATTTTAATAGGAAAATCTTTTATATAAAAAATACCATTACCAATATAAGAGTCTACATCTATTAAATAAAAAAGGGCCAAAGCAGAACCTGCAAAAACAAAAGATACTATGTAAAATGTAGCAATTAATTTAAGAAATTTTTTTAAAGTAATAGGATTAAAAGCTACAACTACAATTAGAATCGAAACAGTTAATTTCATAGTAAAATTAACCATGAAACTTAGCTTAGGATAAAATACAACTAAAGTATAAACAGCACCTATCAAAGCAGCTAAAGTTAATCTTAATCTCGTCGTTTCAGTTCTTGTAAATCTTTTAGTTACATATAATATAATGAAGTTAATAATAAAATTTTCCAGAATAAGGTACTCAGCATATACGTACAAAATACTGCCCCCTCAAAATAATTGGTCCTCTAATCTACAAATATTCAGTTGTCCTCATTTTTATGTCTATTATATAATATTGTTTTTCAAAAATTTGTCATTTACTGAAGTCGAAAAAAACCCTTTTCTGTTAAGAAAAGGGTTTATTTACTCCTCCTTCTCAAAAAGGTCGGAATATCTAAATCATCTGTATCAAATTGTTTAACTTCACTATTTGCTTTAACATTATTTTTTTCTTCGATTTTTTTATTTGCAGTTTTTACTCCACTTTCTTTTTTAGCATAATCAAATCCTGTTGCTATAACAGTAATCTTAATATCATCTTTTAAACTTTCATCAACAACTGCACCAAAAATAATATTTGCATCTGGGTCTACTGCCTGTTTAATCAAATCAGCAGCTTCATTTACTTCAAATAAACCTAGATTACTTCCACCAGTTATGTTAAGTAATACTCCTTTAGCTCCTTCAATAGAAGTTTCAAGCAAAGGACTGTGAATAGCTTGTTTTGCTGCTTCAATAGCTCTATTTTCTCCACTAGCTCTTCCAATTCCCATATGGGCTAACCCTTGTTCTAACATAATAGTCTTAACATCTGCAAAGTCAAGATTAACAAGTCCTGGCACAGCAATTAAATCTGATATACCTTGAATACCTTGTCTTAAAACATCATCAGCAATTCTAAAAGCATCCATTATTGAAGTTTTCTTTTCAACTACTTGTAATAATCTATCATTAGGTATTGTAACCAATGTATCTACTCTGGATTTTAATTCTTCAACACCTTTTTCCGCATGAAGCATTCTTCTTCTACCTTCAAACATGAAGGGCTTTGTTACAACACCAACTGTTAATATTCCTAACTCTTTAGCTATTTCAGCAACTATTGGTGCAGCACCTGTTCCTGTACCTCCACCCATTCCAGCAGTTATAAAAACCATATCTGCTCCTTTAATCGCTTCAAGAATTTCATTTCTACTTTCTTCAGCAGCTTTCTTTCCAATCTCTGGATTTGCTCCAGCTCCTAAACCTTTAGTTAATTTTTCACCAATTTGTATTTTAGTTTCAGCTTTTGAAGTATGTAAAGCTTGTTTGTCAGTATTTATAGCAATAAACTCAACGCCCTTAACTTGAGACTCTATCATTCTATTAACTGCATTATTTCCGCCACCACCTACACCAATTACCTTTATACAAGCAAACTGATTCATTTCCACATCAAATTCAAACATCAAATTCCCCCTTTGCTATTGTTTTTTAAAAATACTCGTCCCATATTGTTTTTAAGAAAGATATTACGCTTTTTGTATTCTTACTTCTTTTCTTTCCTCTGCTTTTCTTTATTTCTACATTATTATATTCTATATAATAATTTAATTTCCTTTTAAAACCATAATTTATAAGCCCAACTGCTGAAGAAAAAATAGGTTCTTGAGCTCCCATCTGGTAAGGTTGTCCAATTCGTACAGGTAATCCAAAAACTTCTATCCCTAATTCAGTTACACCTTTAAAATAACTAACACCTCCACCTGTTATTACTACACCAGTCAATATCTTATCTTTAACTCTATTTTTTATTAAATCCATATTAATTAGCTCAAATATTTCCCTTATTCTAGCTTCAATAATTTCCGATAATTGTATTTCATTGACTTCTAAATTATTGCTAAACCCTAAAGGATTTATTTCGAAAACATTATTATCATCAGCTAACTTCGTATAGGCAACACCAAACTTCTTTTTAATCTCTTCACTTCTATCAAAAGGTAGTCTAAGCCCAACTGATATATCGTTAGTAATATGATTTCCTGCAATAGGTAAAATATTTGAATATATTAATGTTCCATTTCTAAAAACAGAAAAATCACTTGTTCCTGCACCAATGTCTAACAGCAAAACTCCTAAGTCCTTCTCATCTTTCGTTAAAATAGCTTCAGAAGTTGATATAGGTTCCATTATAATTCCTAACACTTCTATACCTGCTCTATTGACACTCTTTACTAAATTTAGTACAGTTGTTGTTGAGCCCACAATTATATCTGCTTCAACCTCTAACCTTATTCCAACCATTCCAACAGGATCACTAATTCCATCATATCCATCAACTATATACTGTCTAGGGATTATATCAACAATTCTCTGGTCTTGAGGAATTGATACAATTGTCGCTGAATTCAAAACCCTTTTGACATCTTCAAAAGAAATTTCTTTATCGTCACTTGATACGGCTATAATTCCTTTATTTCTAATTAGTTTTGTATATCCACCAGGGATATTTATATAAGCTTCATAAACTTCAAGATCTGCCATATTTTCAGCTTGAGTAACAGCTTCAATTATAGCCTTAGTAGTTTCTTCTATATCTACTACAACACCTTTCTTTATACCTTTACATCTGCTTCTGCCTATACCAATAACTTGTAATTGCCCATTACTATCTATTTCTGATATAATTACACAAATTTTTGAACTGCCTAAATCTATCGAAGTAACAACATTCCCCATATATTTACGCCCCCTTTAAAAGCTCAACCCCTTTTTACCTATTAATTAATATTCTTCTAATAATAGCGAAATTCTGGAATAATCTGCTGCCAAATGCAAAAATAGCTGCATAATAAAGGGGCACTCCTAATCTATCTCCAATATAAGCTAATAATGCTGCTAATATTGCATTTCCAAAAAATCCTGTAACAAAAATACGAGTATCGAAATTTTGTTCTAAATTTGCTCTAATTCCCCCAAAAACTGAATCCAAACATGCTAATATTGCAACTGAAATATATAGCGAATAACTCGTTGAATAAGTTACAGGTATATAAAATCCTATCAATATACCTATTAAAATACCTATAAGCGCTAAAATCATTTTATTCACCCTCTTCTATAGGCTTAGCCTGATTAAAAGTAATATCACCCCAATACCTTGGGATAAATATATTATCACTTATTTTAGTCTGTATTTTTATATTTCTAATTTCCTTTAGAATATACCCATTTGTATTAGGAGCATTTATTGCTGCATATAACACCTTAGGGTCTCCTATCGCTTTTATTACAAATGGAGGAGCTAATCTTTGCTTGTTTATTGTTATAATAGGTCCTCCACATTTTATTTCAGACCTTGATAAAACCCTCTGCCCATTAATACTTATTGCTTCAGCACCAGCCGCATTTAAATCATTAATCAATTTTAAAACATCCAAATCATGTACTAAATCATAATTTACATTTTCTCCATAAGAAACTTCTTTATTGTTATCTTCTATTTTAATAATAATACCTGGCCCTTGAACATCTTCTAAACCTATTTCAAATCTTATATCTTTAATCTCTTGCTCAAGCAGTTCAGCAAAAGAATCTTTATCTATAATAGCCTTATGATAATTATCTATTTCATTTTTTTTCTCTTCTATCAATTTCTTTAAATTATTAATTTCTCTTTTATAATTATTGATCTCCTGTTTTGTCATCTTAATCGAGTTTAAAGATACTAATGTATAGTCATCAATATCCTGTTTTAATTGAAATGAAAAAAGTATCCCAGTAATAATAGTAACTATCAATATAGTTACATTGCCAATATATTTTTTATCCATTCTCCTCACCTTATTTTTTAATCAGTAACATTCTCTATTGGCTTTGCATATTTAAATTCATTTATTCTTGTATATCTAGGTATTTCTATCTCTTTTTCTTCTTTAATCTGTACATCTAAGTTAAATACATTTTCCATATACCAAATGACTCCACCTTTAAGCCTAAGAGCTGACTCTAAAATCTTAGGCTCACCAATTGCTTTAATTATAAAAGGAGGACCATACGAAACGCCATTAATTTCAAGATGATTTCCAGCAGGTACTATTTCAGTGAATCCTGTATATCTCTGCTCATTAATAGAGATTGCTTCCGCACCTGCAGCGTTTAAATTACTGATTATCTCTAGTAAAAAGTCATAATTATTAACTATAATACTAGTGTCATCTCCGAATTGTACTTCGATAGGTGGATCATTTACTACCACTATTATACCTGGTCCTTTTACTGGCTCATATCCACCAAACATCCTATATTTCTGTAACTCTTTCATTAGATTTTTAATATAGACATTTTCTTCGGCAGCATTTTTTTCATACTGTTTTACTTTAGATTCTAAACTATTTAATTCTTCTAATAATTTTTCCTTTTCATCTTTCAACTTTTTTAATTCCAAAGCCAATTGCTGTGCACTTTTAGTCGGCAAAATTCCACTTCCTACAGTTTCATTAACTGTTTTAAATTGTATTGCTATAATTACTCCAAGTATTACACATACTAAAGCGAATGCTATTTTACTCTTTAACTCTCTCATTATAGATTATCCTCCTAGCTACCTTCTGGTATAAAAATAGGACTATCTCCCTTATTAAAATAAATTGCACCTTTACTTATACCTCTATGTTTCAAATCATCTAATATTTTAATAGTAAAGCTTAATTTATATTTTACATTATTTAGGTATCCAAATGCAACTTTAATACCTGATTTTAAGTAGATTACTACATTAGATTTATTATCCAATTTGACCTTTTCTATTTCTTTATATAAATCAATCTTTTTACAATCTTTAATCAAATCTATTATTTTTTCTAAATTAACATCATCTTCTAGTGATATTTTTTTACCAATTGAAATATCCTTAACATTAATTCCTTCAACTTCTAATAAATTTTCCTTTTTATAAGCCAGTAAATTCAAAACATACCCCTCATCATCTATGTATATATATGATTC
Organism: Caloranaerobacter longqiensis; assembly: GCF_050286925.1. Taxonomy (NCBI): domain Bacteria; kingdom Bacillati; phylum Bacillota; class Tissierellia; order Tissierellales; family Thermohalobacteraceae; genus Caloranaerobacter; species Caloranaerobacter longqiensis. The sequence goes on along the minus strand of NZ_JBFWFX010000003.1, from coordinate 38,704 downwards.
TAAATAAGGAATAACTAAAATTTCATTTCTCTCTTCTATTGTAATCACAAGTTTATTAGGAAAAAGTCTTTTTATATTTACAGATTTTACATATGGATGAGATAATATATTTTCTTTAGCTTCCTTAGTTCTTATTTTGAAAATATTTTCCCCATAATTTAGCCCAGAAGCCAGAATAACTTTTTCATAATCTAAAACATTATTCCCCTGAACTATTATTTCTGAAACGTTAAAAAAATTCGTTTTAGTCGATAAAATAATAAAGATTGATATTAAAAAAATCAATAATATTGTAATAAGTCCTATCTTCTTTTTTCGTATTTTTCTTTCAATATTATTAGCCACTTTAAATCACTCCTGTAGCTTGTCCATTAATTAAAAAGCAGCAATATGCTGCTAAAATATTTTCTTTATATCAGCCCCTAAAGATGCTAAATCTTTTTCAAAATCTTGATAACCTCTATCTATATGGTATATATTTTCAACTATAGTAGTCCCTTTAGCAGCTAATCCCGCTAATACTAAAGCAGCTCCGCCTCTTAAATCTTTGGCAGTTACTTTTGCACCAGTTAACTCTTTAACTCCCTTTATTATCGCTACTCTTCCTTCAGTTTTTATTTTAGCTCCCATTCTAACTAATTCATCAACATGTTTAAATCTATTTTCAAATATAGTTTCACATACCACACTTGTTCCATTAGCTAATGATAAAAGAGCTATCATTTGAGCTTGCATATCTGTTGGAAAACCAGGATAAGGTAAAGTTCTAATAGATTCAACAGCATTAGGTTTTTTAGGACCGATTATCTTTAAAGTCGTACAATTATTATAAATCTTACAACCGGCTTCTCTAAGTTTTGCTATTATTGAATTCAAATGTTCAACTTCTATATTCTTTAATATAACTTCTCCACCAGTTATGGCAGAAGCTACCATAAACGTTCCTGCAACTATTCTGTCAGGTATAACTGTATGCTCTACTCCATGTAATTTTTCGACACCGTCAATTCTTATCGCACTTGTACCTGCTCCATATATTTTCGCACCAGCAGCATTAAGAAAGTTCTGAAGATCAACTATTTCAGGCTCTTTAGCTGCGTTTCTGATTATTGTAGTTCCTTTAGCTCTAACCGCAGCTAACATAATATTTTCAGTTGCTCCTACACTAGGATAGTCTAATTGGATTTCACACCCTTTCAATTGTTCAGCACAACAATATATATAGCCATGTGCCTCTTTAATATCTGCACCAAGTTCTTTAAGAGCTTTAAGATGTAAATCAATAGGTCTAGGTCCTAAGTCGCACCCGCCTGGATAAGAGATTTGGAGTTGCCCACATCTTGACAGCATAGCTCCCATCAAAATAATTGAAGAACGCATTTCTCTAACTAAATCTTCAGGTATCCTAATTTTTGAAAAAGGTCTTGAGTCTATTGTCATGATATTATCTACTCTATTAATTTTACATCCAATCGATTTTAAAATTTGTTCCATTACATCTACATCTCTAATTTTAGGTATATTAAAAATAGTGTTCACACCATTAGTTATAACAGAAGCAGCAAGAATAGGTAACGTAGAGTTCTTAGCACCACCTATAGTAATTTCACCTACAAGTCTTTTCCCGCCTTCTATAATATATTTACTCATAATTACACCTCCAGAATATGCACCGCGCCTATGTATAAAGTCTTTGGAAAAACAATATATAAATATCATATGCATATTCTCAAGAGGTGTTACAAAATACTATTCTTCCTCAATCAAATCTACAATCATTTTAAAAATTCTATCAGTAGCATCTATCTTAGCTAATCTCCTGCTTTGCTGGGCCATATATTTCAACTTATTTTTGTCATTTATCAACTCATTTATCTTTTTATTTAATATTTCTCCATTAAGGTCTTTTTCTAAAATCATAACACTCGCACCTTGTTTCTCCAATGCTCTAGCATTAAATTCTTGGTGATTTTCTGTTGTATACCCCTTCGGTATCAATATGCTTGGAACCCCTACTGCAGTAATTTCTGCAATAGTTATTGCACCTGCACTAGTTATAACAAGATCCGAAGAAGCTAAAACATTAGGCATATCATACAAATACGGCAATACTTTAATATTTTCCTCTAACCTCTCGATAGAACCTAATTTTTTATTTAAATTCTCTATAAAGTCTTCATAAAATCTCTTTCCTGTTACATGGATAATTTGCATTTTTCCCCCTATATTCTTCTGAATAACTTCAAGCATTGCTTCATTTAATTTTTTCTGCCCACCGCTTCCTCCAAAAGAAAGAATAAGGGGACTATCTTTCTGAATTGACTTAACTTTATTTCTATTGATTTTCAAAAAATCATCTCTGATCGGATTTCCAGTTATAGTAACTTTATTTGAGTCGTAAAAATATTTTATAGACTCTTCAAAACTTCCAGCAACTTTATCAACAAACCTAGAAAGAATCCTATTAGTTACCCCTGGATATGCATTTTGTTCATGGATTAATGTCGGTATTTTCTTTAAAGCTGAAATAAATACCACAGGTCCACAAACATATCCACCAGTTCCTATAACTACATTAGGCTTAAATTCATTTATTATTTTTCTCGCATCATTAAGCCCTTGAAACAAGGTCTTTATTGAATCTAAAGTATCTAAAGACAATTTTCTTCTAAAACCTTTTACACGTATCGCTCTGAAATCAAATCCTTCTCTAGGTACTAATTCTGCTTCTAATCCTTTCTCAGTTCCAACATATAAAATAGTAGCGCCTTGAATCTCTTTCTTTATCTTATTAGCAATTGCTAAAGCAGGATATATATGTCCTCCAGTCCCTCCACCAGTTATTAAAAACTTCATAATGTTCAACTCCTATCTAAATCTGTATATCTTGAAATATTAAGTAGTATACCGATTGCTGACATAAACACTAAAAGTGATGTACCACCAAAACTGACAAATGGTAAAGGTATTCCAGTAGGAGGTATAGAAGAAGTAACAACTGCTATATGTATCATCGACTGAACAGTTATTAAAGCTACTATACCTGAAGCTAACAAACAGCCGAATAAATCTTTTGCATTTATAGCTATTCTGATTCCTCTCCATATTAAAATTAAAAATAATATTATTACAGTTACACATCCAACAAAACCAAGTTCCTCGCCTATTATCGCAAATATAAAATCATTATATGGTTCAGGTATGTAAAAGAATTTTTGTCTACTTTTCCCTAAACCTAAACCAAATATTCCTCCCGAACCCAAAGCATACAATGATTGAACTAATTGCCACCCAACAGTATCTTTATATTTAAAAGGGTCTAAAAACGCCAAAATCCTTTTTCTTCTAAAATCCTCCTTTAAAATAGCAACTACTGCTCCTCCTACTCCAAGTAACGCAAAAAATGTTAAATGTAAAAATCTCATTCCTGCAATAAACAACATGATCATAAGCGTTAGACCTAGTGTTGCACTAGTACTTAAATCTTTCTGAATAATTATCAATCCACAAGCAATTCCTATAATAATAAGAGCTGGAACTACACCTTTGAAAAAAGATTTTATTTTTTCTTTTTTCCTAGCCAAATATGAAGCTAAATATATTATTGAACCTAATTTTATAGCCTCTGAAGGCTGAAAAGTTGTGAATCCCAAATTTATCCATCTTCTTGCACCATGAAATTCAGTTCCCAATGGAGTAAAAATTAAAAGACCTAAAATTATACTTATCAAAAAGATTAACTTAGATAATTTTTGCAATCTCCAATAATCGAAATTCATAAAAAATATCATAGCAAATAATCCAAGTGTACTAAAAAACATCTGTTTTTTCAAAAAGAAATATCCATCTTTCATTTTATAATATGCTTCTGGATAACTAGAACTAAAAACCATGATTATTCCAATAAAAACTAAAAGAATAGTTACAATCATCAAAGTAAAATCACAGGCTCTCTTTTTTATCATTATTAAGCCCCCTCAAATTATTAACTGCTCTCTTAAAATCATTACCCCTTTCTTCAAAATTCTTATACATATCCCAGCTAGCACAAGCAGGTGAAAGCAGTACATTATCACCTCTTTTAGCCAATTCATAGCTTTTCTCGACTGCCTTCTCCATATTTTCTACTATATGTATATTCCTAAAGCCCAATTTTATTGCAGTATCTTTTATTTTTACAGCTGTCTCGCCAAGTACTATTAACTCTTTCACTTTATTATTAAAACTATTTATAAATTCATCAAATTCATTTCCTTTATCTAACCCACCAGCTATGAGAATTATTGGGCTTTCTATAGCTTCAATAGCCTTTATTGCGGCATCTGGATTGGTGGCTTTAGAATCATTATAAAAACTAACACCATTAATTTCATCTACAAATTCAAGCCTATGCTCTACCCCTTCAAATTTTCTTAAAGTATCGGCAATTGCTTTTAACTCTACTCCCATTACCCAGCCTACACTAACTGCAGCAAGTGCATTCTCTAAATTATGCTTGCCAGGTATTTTTATCTCATTACATGATATAACAGGTATTATTTTCTTTCCATCATTCACTACTATCTTATTATCTTTTACATATACACCTTTTGCTAGTTCAGAATACTGACTAAAGAATATAATATTCGAACAAACTTCACTTGACATTTTTCTTAAAAGTTTATCGTCATAGTTTAAAATAGTATAATCATCTTTATCCTGATTAGCAAATATTTTCTTTTTTGCATTTATATAATTTTCAAATGAACCATGCCATTTCAAATGGTCAGGAGTTATATTAATAATCACGCTAGCTTTAGGCTTAAAGTATTTTGTACTCTCTAATTGGAAGCTACTAACTTCCACTACAAAAATATCATTTTCCTCAGAGTTCACTAGCTCCCACAATATTCCTACTCCAACATTCCCTGTTACATGACATGTTTTATTTGCATTCTTAAAAATTTCTCCTATTAAAGTTGTAGTAGTTGTTTTACCATTAGTCCCTGTAATAGCAATAAATTGATTAGACGAAATTCTATATGCTAACTCAATATCTGTAATAACCTCAATACCTTTTTCAACAGCCTTACTAATTATAGGTAAATTTAAAGGGACTCCAGGACTTTTTATTATCAAATCAATATTATCCAAATCAACATCATTAGTACCTAAAACATATTTAACTTTGATATCTCTTAATTCATCTATATATTGCTTTAATTCATCCTCTTTCTTTTTATCGCTAATTATAATGTTAGCATTTAGCTTGTTTAATGCTTTTGCTGTTGAAACACCACTAATACCTAATCCTAAAATTAAAATATTTTTATGTTTAAGTTCCAACCTAATCACCTACTTTAATAAATAATTTTACATTATACCAGCAATTCCTATTAAGCATAAAATAACTGTGGTAATCCAAAATACAACTACTACTTTTGTCTCCTTCCACCCCTTTAATTCAAAATGATGATGTAAAGGACTCATCTTAAATACTCTTTTACCTGTTAATTTAAATGATGCTACCTGTATGATAACTGATAACGCTTCAACGAAATAAATGCCTCCTACTATAGGCAATATAAGTGGTAAGTTCATAAGTATTGCAATAGTAGAAACAGCACCTCCTAATGCTAAAGAACCTGTATCACCCATAAAAACCTTTGCTGGATGTGCATTATATTTTAAAAAACCTAAACATGCTCCTGCCAAAGCAGCAGAAAATATAGCTACGCTATTATAACCTAAAGTTATTGAAACAATACCAAAAAATGCTAAAACTATTAATGTTACTCCTGTAGCTAGTCCGTCTAAACCATCTGTTAAATTAACACTATTTACTGTACCTACAACTACAAAAGCAATAAATGGTACATAAAACATACCCAAGTCTAAAGTTTTATCTAAAAAAGGTATTAAAACTTTAGTTCCTAAAATCGAAGTATTCGACTGATAAATAGCTAAAATTACTGCAAACAGTATCTGCCCTATTAGTTTTTGATAAGCTCTTAATCCAAGCGATCTTTTTAAAACTACCTTTATAAAATCATCTATAAAACCGATTAACCCAAAACTTAAAGTAGCTACTAAAAGTACAATCATATCTCTATTTATTAATCCTGATGATAGAGTAGTAATAACCAAAGCAATTAACATTATAATTCCACCCATTGTAGGTGTGCCTTGTTTTTTAAGATGTGTTTTAGGCCCTTCACCCCTAACATTTTGTCCAACCTTCAATCTTTTTAAAATAGGTATTAATATCGGTCCTAAAATTAAAGTAATCACAAACGAAATAATAATAACCTTAATTATTACTTTATAGTCCATTATTTGCCTACTCCTCTCTTCAGCATATGTTCAATCTGTTATTTTATTCTTCTTCGCCAAGTATTTCTAGTACAATTTTCTTTTCATCAAATGGCAATACTTCATTGCCTACAATCTGATATGTTTCATGTCCTTTACCAGCTAGTAAAATAACGTCATCTTTCCTTGCTATTTCTAAAGCATAACGTATCGCTTCTCTTCTATCTTCAATAACTACATATTCACACTCTTCATTATTAATACCTTTTAAAATATCATTAATTATCTCTGTTGGATTTTCAGTTCTTGGATTATCATTTGTAATAATACATATATCACAATAATGAGAAGCTATTTCTCCCATTTTAGGTCTTTTCGTTTTATCTCTATCTCCACCACACCCGAATACAATTATTTTCCTACCTTTAGCAAACTGGTCAATTGTACTTAATACATTTTTAAAACCATCAGGAGTATGTGCATAATCTATTATTACTGAAAAGTCTGTATTAGTTGGTATTACTTCAAATCTTCCCTTCACTCCTCGTACCGCTTCAAGTCCTTTTTTTATATCTTCTAACTTTATGTTAAATGCAATCCCACAAGATGCAGCTGCTAAAGCATTATAAACGCTAAATTTACCAGGAATATTCAGCCTTATATCAATGCTTCCATTAGGTGTTATTAAATCAAATTTAACACCACTTGCATAAATTTCTATATTATGAGCTGTTATATCAGCTTCACTTTCTATTCCATATGTTAAAATTGGTGTCTTAAGTTCTTGTATGATACTTTTAATTTTCTTCCCATATTCATCATCTGCATTAATAATATTATAATCTCTAGTTTTATAAAATAATTTAACCTTTGCTTCCATGTAGCTTTGTAAATCCTTATGAAAATCCAAATGTTCAGGAGTTAAATTGGTAAAAATACCCACATTAAAATCACAGTACTCGACTCTTTTTAATTCAAGAGAATGTGATGAAACCTCCATTACACAACTGTCTATATTTGTTTCTACCATGTGGTTAAAAATTTCTTGTAAATCTAAAGATTCAGGTGTAGTATTTTTTGCCTTAATAACTTTGTCATTTATCACATTTCCTATCGTCCCTATTACTCCTACATTCTTACCTACCATTTCTAAAATAGATTTTATAAGGTAAGTAGTTGTTGTTTTGCCGTTAGTTCCAGTAATTCCTATTAATTCTAATTTTCTTGATGGATTTTTGTAATAATTTGATGAAATCCTAGCCAAAGCACATCTCGTATCTTTAACTAATATTTTAACAATATTCTCGGGAATATTTATATCTTTTTGCAATATCACTACTTTTGCACCATTACTAATTGCTTGACTTATATAATTATGACCATCTGTTTTATAACCCTCTATAGCCACAAATACACAACCATTTACAGCCTTTCTTGAATCATAAACTATTTTAGAAATTTCCATATCTAAATCTCCACTATACTTCTCAATCTCTAATCCGTTAATTAAATCTGTCAATTTCATTTTCAGCACCTCACTACTATATTATCAATTTGTTACTTATTGATAATACCATATTTAAATATTATTAGTCTACTTAAAAGGCAACTTCAAACAAAGCCAGCATTGTTTGAAGTTGCCTCATAATATCTATTAATTCACTTTATCAAACTCAACTTCTATTAGAGAATTAAACTCTACCATAGTACCTGCTGCGGGATACTGACTTTTTGCAACACCATTTCCTTTAAACTTGAACCTTAAATTTAGATTGTTAAGAAGTTCTGTAACTTCCTCCATTGTTTTGCCCTTAAGATTTGGTACAACAATTCTACTATCTTCTTTTCTCCTAGAATATACATACAAATCTATCATTGAGCCTTTCTTTACCTTTGTACCTGGTAATGGAAATTGATCTATTACTAATGAATCTTTTTGAATATCTAATGTTTCCGTATTATAATCAAGGCCAACCTTTTTTAGTTTATCTACTGCTTCTTTTATTGTTAAATTTCTTACTTCAGGAACTATCACCATCTTTTCGTTGTTATCTTTTTGCTCGTCCTCTGTAAATTGAGGTTCTACATCTAAGTAATTTAAAGTATCCTTAATTACTTGCCCAGCTACTGGTGCAGCAATTCTACCTCCATAATATTCGCCATTACTAGGTTCATCAATAACAACCAACACTGTAATCTTAGGGTCATTTACAGGTGCAATGGCAACAAATGATGCTATATATTTACCTTCAGCATATCTCCCATTTATTACTTTTTGAGCTGTACCAGTCTTTCCTCCAACTCTATAACCAGGAACATAAGCTTTTTTACCAGTACCTGATGAAACAACAGTTTCTAATATACTTAGCAAAGTCTTAGAAGTATCTTTCGATATTACTTTTCTCTTTATTACAGGTTTAAATTCATGAACTACATTACCTTTATTATCAACTAATTCTTTAACAATTCTAGGCTTCATCAAATTCCCGCCATTTGCAACTGCAGATATAGCAGTAATTAGCTGAATTGGAGTAACGGCAATGCCCTGCCCATATGAAATAGTAGCTAAATTAACTTCTTTCATATATTCAGGACCTCTTGGAATAATTCCAGATTGTTCTCCAGTTAACTCTATACCGGTTTTTTCACCAAAGCCAAAAGCTTTTATATATTTATACATTCTTTCTTTACCAAGTCTTTGACCAACAGCTACAAAAACTTCGTTACATGAGTTTTGAACTCCTTCTACAAAAGTTTCACTACCGTGTGGATTGTACCATCTCCAACACTTTAATCTAGCACCTTTAACACTAGTTATAAAACCATCACAATAAAACTGGCTTTCAGGAGTTACGACATTTTCCTCTAATCCAGCAGCAGCAGTTATTATTTTAAAAGTAGAACCTGGCTCATAAACGTCATTTATAGCGAAATTTCTCCACATATCATACCATTTTTTTATTAACTCTTTCTGAGACAATCCTTTCCATTGTTTTTTCAAATCTTCATCTAAAGGTTCTCTAGGGTTATTAGGATCATAATCCGGTTTAGAAACCATAGCTAATATATCACCCGTTTTAGGTTCCATAATTATTATTGATACTCTTTTCGCTTTATTTTTTAACAAAGCTTCTAAAGCGGCTTTTTCAGCAAAGTGCTGAATAGTCTCATCAATTGTAAGAACAACACTTAAACCATCTTCTGGTTCATATAGTTTTTCATTTGCATATGGCAATTGTCTACCTACAGCATCTGCTGTTTTTATCCATCTGCCAGGTGTTCCTGTTAAGTATTTATTATATGTTTTTTCAATGCCATACAAACCAACATTATCAATATCTGTAAACCCTAAAATATGTGCTGCAAAATTATCATATGGGTAATATCTTTTGTTATCATCTACAATCTCTATTCCACTTAACTTTTTACTTCGCAAAATATCTGCTTCTTCTTTAGATATCCACATCTTTATCTTAACAACACTTTGTCTGCTAGTAATCTTTTTATAGACATTCTCTTCATCTAAATTAAGTGTTTCTGCTAATATCTTTGCAGTTTCTTTAGGATTTTTTACATCTGCAGGTCTGCACCAAACTGTATCAGCACTAACGCTTATAGCTAACTTTTTACCTTTCCTATCAAATATTACTCCTCTTTTGGCTCTAACTGGTATATCTCTAGTCCATTGCTCTAGAGCTAACTTCTTCAGTTCTTCACCCTTAACTATCTGCAAGTACCCTAGTCTTATCGTTAGTGATAATGAAGCAATAGATACTAATAACAATATTGCAATAAGTCTTTTTTTTGTAGAAATAGTGGGTGATGACACAACTTTTCCCCCTTATATTATTGAAAGTATCCAAACATTTTATTAACAACATTTCTAAAAGCATTAAGGAATATATAACTATTATTACCTTTATCTTTAGCTACGTCAACTTCATTATTGAATAAATCTTCAACGGTTACATATACTGTTTGGTCATTTGTAGGATATCTTAAACCTAGTCTTTCCTCTGCTTCTTTTTCTATCCATTTAGATTCCTTTATTTTCTCTAATTCTATAATTAAATATTGTTTTTGATTGCTTAATTTCTCTATTTCTTTATCAAGCATAGTTATATCGTATCTCAGTTTAGTAATATGAGCATATCTTAATAAAACAATTAAAGATACAGCCAAAATTAAAAAAGAAAACATAATCATTTTAATTTTCATTAAAACTAATTTTTTTGATTTTCTTTTTTCTCTCTCGTTAATTATTTTTATTCTATTTTCATCTTTTAAAAATCTATTTTCTTTTTTTGCTACTAACAAATTTATTCACCCCTTTTTCAGTTTAGAACACTAAACTTTCTCTGCTATTCTCAGTTTAGCGCTCCTAGCTCTAGGGTTTCCTGAAATCTCTTCATCAGAAGGCAAAATAGGTTTCTTAGTTATTATCTTTAACTCTCTCTTTTTATCACACATACATACAGGTAATTCTGGTGGACAAATACAATCTAAACTCAATTCCTTAAAAGTCTCTTTAACAATTCTATCTTCTAATGAATGAAACGTTATTATACAAATTCTTCCACCTTTGTTTAACACCTTAACTATATCCTTGATGGTCTGTTTCAAGATACCTAGTTCATTATTTACTTCAATTCTTATTGCCTGAAAAGTCCTCTTAGCTGGATGAGGACCATCTTTTCTTGCTCCTTTTGGAATAGCTTTCTTAATAATTTCTACTAACTGCCCAGTAGTATCTATAGTATTATTTTTTCTATATTCAACTATAAATTTTGCTATTCTACTAGCCCATCTTTCTTCGCCATATTCTCTTATTATTTTTGCAAGTTCATCTTCAGAATATTTATTTACAACATCCCATGCACTAAAATCTTTACTCCTATCCATTCTCATATCTAAGAAAGCATCTTTTTTATATGAAAATCCTCTTTCGGCTACATCTAATTGATGTGAAGATACACCTAAATCTAACAGTACACCATCTATTGCATTAATATTCAATCTACTAAGTATGTTACTAATATTGCTGAAATTATCATGTACTAAAGTAACTTTTTCAATATATTGTTCTAATTCTTCTTCTGCTTTGTATATAGCATTTATATCTTGATCAATTCCAATTAAACGTCCATTTTTTAGTTTCTTTACTATTTCCTTTGAATGTCCAGCCCCTCCTATAGTACCATCAACATAAATTCCATTTTCACGAATATTAAGTCCCTCTATAACCTCATTTAACAAAACTGATACATGTTTAAAATCCAATTTATCCACCTCTTTACTATTATTTTTCTTTTGTAGAAATAAAATAACTTCTAAACATTAGTATTAGTTTTTAAAAAATCAATATTTACTAAATACCTAATTCAGCCATTTTTTCAGCAATATTTTCATAGCTCAAATCTTCATCTTCATTATATAAAATCCACTCTTCTTTACTCCAAATTTCCACTCTATTTGATACTCCTATTATTATAGCATCTTTTACAAGTTTACAATGCTGCCTTAAATTGCTAGGTATTAAAATTCTACCTTGCTTGTCTAATTCGCACTCTGTTGCTCCCGCAAAGAAAAACCTTACAAAAGCTCTTGCATCTTTTCTAGTCAGTGGTAGTGATTTTAATTTTTCTTCTAACACCTTCCACTCACTTTTTGGATACACAAAAAGACAGTTATCTAAACCTTTAGTTAGGATAAAAGAATCTCCTAAGTCCTCTCTGAATTTGGCTGGTATTATTAATCTGCCTTTTTTATCAATTGAATGCTGATATTCTCCAATAAACATACACTACACCCCATTATAGGGAACAAGCCCCCACTTCCTACCACTTTAAACCACATTTATATCTTCTATAATGTTTTTTGAATTCCTGCTATCAAATTGAAATTTTTTTGAAAATATGCTAGTACATAGGACCTATTTAAAATGAGCAACATTTTTAATTTTATATATCAAGGGTATTATTTGCAATTAACTCTTTTTATACTTTGTTATTTTTTAGACAAAAAAAGCGGCTAAAAGCCGCATTACTGTTCTTAAACTATTTACTTATTTATTTAAATTTAACTATATAGTTTAAACAAATGTGGTTTAAAGTGGTAGGAGCGCTAACAAGCTAATTGTCTTTTAAACTACCTTCTTTATCCAAATAGAAAAGAGTTATCAGTTTATCCAACTTGATACTTAACTCATATATAATCTCATAATTTTGTTCTTCATTTATTGATTTATTAAGTTCTTCCCTTAGATAAGCAATCTGCTCTTTTAAATTCATAATACCAACTCCTACCATAAGAAAAATATTGGATAATGTCATTTTATTACATTATTCGTTCAAATGTCAATACAATTTTATCCAAAATTACAAAGAAATTTTAAATTAGACACCAATTATCTACTTTTATTATCTTTTTACGTCTATTTTCTATATTTTTAGAATAAATTTCTATTATTTTGTATATTATTCTGAAATTTCTTTTCTCCTTTTATAAAATAATACAATTGAAATTGCTATAATTATAACGCTTATCAACTGTGCTACTCTAAATTTCCCTAGCATTAAACTATCAATTCGTAATCCTTCTATAAAGAACCTAGCAAATGAATATAACATTAAATACAATAGAAAAACTTCTCCTTTAACTTTCACTTTATTTTTTCTATACCATAATAAGAATAAAAATACTGCAAAATCCCATATTGACTCATATAAAAAAGTAGGATGAACTTTTTGTCCATTAACTATAATCCCCCACGGTAAGTCAGTAGGAGTCCCATAAGCTTCCTGATTAATAAAATTGCCCCACCTTCCAATAGCCTGACCTAAAATAATACTAGGAGCAACTATATCCGCTATTTCCCAAAAATTTACCCTTTTAACTTTACAATACACTAAAGCAACTATAACAGCTGCAATTATACCTCCATGAATAGCTAATCCTCCACCTCTAATATTTATTATCTTTAAAATATCACCTTTATAGTACTCCCAATTAAAAATTACATAATACATTCTTGCTCCAATAATAGCTAAAGGAATAGCAAAAATAAGCAAATCTATAAGCTTTTCTTCATCAAAACCAATTCTTCTACATTCTTTAACTGCTATTATTGTACCTAATAGCATTCCTAAAGAAATCAAAATACCATACCATCTAATAGATATTCCAAAAATCTCAAAAGCAACTGGATTCATACAATCACTCCTCAAATAAAATTGAAGCTACTAGAAATCTAGTAGCTAACATACATCTCTATTATATTTTTCTAAATATAATTAGTCAATAAAATCTTAAGGATTTACTATTGAAATTACAAAATTATCCTCTCTAAAATGTTTTTCTAATCTTTTCTGCAAATCTTCTAAACTTATATTTTCAAGTATATTCATATATTTAAATAAAGATGTATTTTTAAAATAATAAGATGTAAAAGAATTAGCAATAAATTCTATTGAATCAAAATCCATTATGTGATAACCTAAGAATTTTTTCTTAATTCTCATAAAATCTGTTTTGTTTAAGCCATTTATTTTAGTTTTTTCCAAATATTTAAGTATGATTTCTAGAACTTCTTTAGGTTTAATAGACTCTCCACCTATTATAGAATGTCCATAATCCTTATACCCAATATACTGACTTCCAAAAGTATTATTTATTAAACCATTTTCATATAATTTTTGATATAACTCAGAACTTCTTCCAAACAATAAGTCTAACAATATGTTAGTTTCAATTTCTTTTTTTAATAGCATATCGCCGTCATACCCTAAATCTATATCTTTAAATCCAATATTAAATAGTGGAGATGAAACTTGTAAACTCTCTTCTAAAATACTTTCCTTGATATTTTTAGGCTCTTTTGGATAAAATCTTTTTATATTTAAATCCCCTTTTGACTTACTATTCTTCAAAGTATTTTCCACAACTTCTAAAGCTTTTTCAAAATCAAAATCCCCTACCATAACAAGTACCATATTTTCTAAACTGTAAAACGTATTATAACATTTATATAAAAACTCCTTATTGATTTTCTTTATGCTTTCAACTGTTCCTGCAATATCAATTTTAACTGGATGATAGTGATACATACCTTTTAAACAATTAAAAAATACCTTCCAATTAGGTGAATCATCATACATCCTAATCTCTTGCTCAATAATCCCTTTCTCTTTTTCAACATTTTCATCTGTAAAATATGGATTCTGTACAAATTTCACTAAAAGCTCTAGATTTTCATAAAATCGATCTGTACAAGTAAATAAATATGACGTTTGGTTAAAATTAGTAAATGCATTTACATATGAGCCTAACTCTGAAAACTTTGCAAATATATTGCCTGTTGGTTCTTCAAATAGTTTATGTTCTAAAAAATGTGCTATACCCTCAGGTACTTCTATAACTTCAGTCTCTCCGACAGGAATAAACTTATTATCATTTGAACCATAATTAGTGGAAAACATTGCATACTTCTCTATATAACCCTTTTTAGGTATATGAAAAATGCTTAAACCACTATCTAACTTTGCAAAATTAAGTTTCTCATTTAATTTATCATGTTTAAATACTTCTGTTTTCAAAAGTATTCCTCCCTACTTTTCCCTTTTAGTTAAAAAATATATTGTATCTAAACTTAATTTCTTAGCAGATTCCACTATTTCATCTTTAGATACATTTTGTATTCTTTCGACTATTTCATCAATATTTCTATTATCATTTGCAAGTATATTACTTAAGTAATAATCAGAAAGAGAAAAATTATTATCTTTTATAGACTTTATCGAAGTTATTAAAGATTTCTTTGCCTGCTTAATTTCAATCTCTGAAAATTTACCTAATTTCATATCTTCTACTTGCTCTTTTATTATATCTAATGTTTTCTGATAATTGGCAAATTCTATTCCTGAAGATATTATAAGCAACGACTTATACTTTAGTACTCTTGAATAAATATAATAAGCTAAACTTTCTTTTTCTCTCACATTTATAAACAATTTTGAATTAGGACCACCGCCAAGTATATTGTTCATGACTAATAATGGTTCGTATAACTTATCTTCATACGGTATATTAGTTCTAAAGCCTAATGTTAACTTTCCTTGATTAACATCCATCTCTTCACGAACTAAATTCTTAGTATGAACTTCTTTTATTACACTTTCTCTCTGTATGTCAATAACTTTATCTCTTTTTATTTCAAAGTTTTCTATAAAAGTTTTAGTAACTACATCAGTATTTATGTCTCCAACAACACATATCTCTATAGGACTTGATTTCAAAACTGTTAAATAGTGCTTATATAGCGTCTGGCTGTCTATATCTTTTAAATCTTCTACATAACCATATTTATAAAGACTATACTTTTCATTCTTACACATTTCTTCAATACATCTATCTACTGAATAAATCTTCTTATCATTTATTCTACTTTCAATTTTCTTTCTTAAATTTTCTTTTTCTTGATTTACATATTCATTTAGAAAACTTCCATTTTCTAACAAAGGATTATTAATTATTTCATTTAGAATTTTAATCATTTCTTCAATTAAATTATTAACTAAAACATATTTATCATTTGGACCTTCTAATGTAAATCTAATTACTTGTCTTTCACCCTTCTTTGTAACATCTACACTCAAATTTGCACCAAATAAATCTTCTAATTTTTTCTGTATATCTGCAAAAGTATTATAATTTTTTGTACCCCTTTTTAAAACCATTGGTAATAGTGCATTTTTAGTTACTTCACTACGCAACAATGGTCTAACAATATAAATACTGATTAAATTAGATTTAAATTTATCTGTAACAATTAGATTCAAATTTACTCCTTCATCAATTTTCTTTCTTATATTTTTTAGTGCCAATATGCAACCCTCCCATACATTGTTAGTTCCAGACTTTCATATCTGCTAATCTAATCCTATTTCTTATTTCTTTAATAATATTATCATCATTACAAAAACCATCTATAACTTTAATCTTAATACCTTCTGGAAAGTCTATTTGCCTTTTTATTTTATTAGCTATAATATTGTTATCTATATTCGTAGTTGTAGGTTTTAAATATATACAAAGTACTTCACCGACTCCATACTCTAGCACTTCTTTAACCGCTTGAACATAGTCCGGTTTTAACTTATCAAACCATGCTATTTTTATTTTAGATTCATCAATCCCTAATTCTTCAACTAGATATGTTTTTACTTTTTTAGAAAACATTATCTGCTGTTTTATAGATTTAATCAAATTACTTTTATTAGACTCTCCCTGACCTATTAATACTATTCCCGTATCTTTTATTTTTTTTGCATTTACATTACTTGAAATTTTGTTTATATATGATATAACTAAATATTCACTGTTCCAGAAAGGCTCAGTCCATCTAATTTGCACATTGTAATTATATAATCTAAGTTTTTCAATTCTCTTTTTTAATCCAGCAAATTCACTCCCTTCAGAAACAATTACAGGTACTATTATTATTTTATAATACCCTTTAGTTACTAAATCAAATATTTTTTCTTCTACATATTCTGTATCTTTTAAATATGCAATATTTATATAATACTCTTCTGAAAGTCCATTTCTTAGCTTATTAACTAATTTTTGTATATTTTTGTTATAGTCACTCTTTCCAATCATATGATAATTTTTCTTAATATTATATAATTGATAGGGCATACTTATTTTGCTTAAAAAACTTTCGTTTAACCAGATATTAGTTATAGCTTTTGAAGGTATATATACAGGGCTTTCGCCTTCGACAACTAATAACACAGCTTTATCCTCTTTTCGTCGATAAGTATTCAAACTACCAATTTTCATATTATATTTCTGAGTAAATAAAAATGATATAGACAATATATAAGTTATTAAAATTATACCAATAAGTAAAAAGATATTCTTTTTAGCCCTAAAAATTTTTCTCTGTTCTAACATATTAATAAAACCAATGAATGAAAGAAGCAAAAAGATATTTTCTAAAGTATTATCATATACAAAAAATAATACACTAAAAAAAATGAACATAATAATGTAAAATAATAATTTATTTAAACTATTAATACCTGACATAACGTCACCTACTTTATTCAGAATTTATTTGCAAATTCCGTTATTTAACTGTTAATAGCATATAGTCAATTAATAACTAATTGCTATTAGCTGCAAATAATAGAAGGCTTTTTTATAAATTTATGTATATTTACGTCTTGTTTAGAACTAAGCCTTTTAAATGCAAGGCAGATCAAATTAAAGTCAACAAAATATGTTTTGCCAATTAAAATAATTTTGTGGTTAAATAATTCTTTAAAATAAAATTTAGTGCAAATTACAAACTTATAAAACGATAATAATTTACAGGTTTGCATATTTTTTGTATAATGAAATTGTAATATTTTAAAGAAGGTGATTATGTGGAACCAGCTGGGAGCAAAAAAATAATAATCTGGCTAGAAATTTTTTTGATTGTTGCAGCCTTAGTTATTATTAACAAAAATTATTTATTCCCAAACAAACATTCTAATGTATTAAGTAATTTAATATTGAAAAATTGCGCGGATAAACAATTTGATAAATTATTAATAATGAAAGAATCTGGTTATCGTATAGTTTCAGTAAGAAAAGATAATGACATAAAAAAAATAGATAAAATAATTGCTTATTTTGATAATTTTAAACTTTTAAATTGTAATGAAAGAATTTCTGATAATTACAGTGATACTTCCTATACCATTCAGCTTGAAAACAGTAAAACTTACGAAAGTTTAACCATTAGAATATTAAATAGTGAGTTTTTAACAATTTCTCTTGAAACCATTGTAAAAGAAAAGAAAAAGCCAAACCTTACAATTTATAAAACTATTCATAACTACAACAGATATAGAACATCAGATAAGAATATAGATCTAAAATACATCGATAGTATATTTAACTCTTTAGCCTATAAAATAAAATAGGATTTACAGAAATTTCATTTGAAATTATCCTTTGAAATTATCCTAAGGTTTTTAACGATTCTATCATGTAAACATGCTAGATAAAATTTCAATAAAATCGACATTATTTTAAAAAATATAAAACCCGGTCAATTGACCGGATTTCTACATACTAGGTGTTATTCTACGTATAATCTCTTTCACTTCATCTGTAAATTCACTCATACCTCTACCTCTATTTATTTCCTGAGCAATATCGTCTATTCTTTCAAATAAATCAGGGTCAGCAGTTACAGTTACATTTTTAATATTTTTATCAATTTGTTTTACCCTTGTTACTATTTGTTTTTTCAAATCTGTAACAACTTTTCCTTCCAACTCTTCTTCAATATCAACTCCTACCAATGCAGTATTTCCAGTTATTACTACTGTTGCATCATCTACACCTGGCAAGTCTACAATACTATCTGCAATTTTTTCTGCTCTTGTAGATAAAGCCTTATCTGATTTTTCTTCAACAACATCTAAATCTTTTCTTTCAATTTCATTATCTATTATATTTCTATCTTCTTGATTAGGACTTGGTAAATTTGGTTTTTCCGCTTTTCTACAACCATAGGTAAATATTGTTATAATCATAGTGAATGTAAATAATGCAATTAATAATTTATTTTTTCTTACCATTTTGCCACCTCCTAAATATAGGATTTACATATTCAAAAATTTTAAACAAAAAAAGAACAAAATCTTCAATTGTTATGCTTGTACAAATACTAAAACGGCAGAAAATTCAACCTCTAAAGAGGTAAAATTTTCTGCCGTAATCGTTATATAATAACTTTAATATGATACCCTTTCTCCATTAATCATATATATAATTCTTTCACAAATATTAGTAGTATGGTCTGCTACTCTTTCAAGATATCTACCTATTAACAATAAATTAATTGTTTGAGATATATTTTCCCCATTTTCGGTTAAAAGCTCTAACAGTTCAATATAAATATCTTTATATATGTTATCTACGATTTCATCCATTTGAGCTACTTCTTTAGCTAGCTTTAAATCTTCTTTAATATAACTATTTAAACTGCTTTTTACCATTTTCTTCACTATATCAGCCATTTTAGGAATATCTATTAGTGGTTTTATAAACTTTTCTTTACCTATTTTTATTACAACTTCAGCAATATTTACTGCATGATCGCCTATTCTTTCTAAATCCGTTATTATTTTTAAAATTGTAATTATTCTTCTCAAATCTCTTGCAATGGGCTGTTGGAGGGCTATCAAGTCTAAACATTTTTCTTCTATTTGTACTTCTAGAGCATCAATGTTATCATCATTTTCTATAACTTTTTTAGCTTTCTCAACATCTTGTTCTATTAGAGATTGGGCTGCTATATCTATTGCTTCTTCTACCATAGCTCCCATTGTTAAGAGAGAATCATGTAATTCTTTTAATTGCAGGTCAAAATGTTTTCTCATAATCCCACTCCTTAACCAAATCTACCTGTAATATAGTCTTCTGTCCTTTTATCCTCAGGCTTTGTAAATATCTTCTTAGTACTACCATATTCAATAAGCTCACCCATTAAAAAAAATGCAGTATTATCTGATATCCTACCAGCCTGTTGCATAGAATGTGTTACTATAATTATAGTATATCTCTTTTTAAGATCCTCTATTAGCTCTTCTATTCTCAAAGTAGCTACAGGATCTAATGCAGAAGTAGGTTCATCCATCAAAAGTACATCAGGTTCCATAGCTAAAGCTCTTGCAATACATAGTCTCTGTTGTTGCCCACCTGATAAAGACCAAGCCGAACTATTCAACCTATCTTTTACTTCATCCCAAAGTGCTGCAGCTTTTAAACTCTTCTCTACTATCTCATCCAACCTTGATTTATTTTTTATGCCATGTCTCTTTGGCCCGAATACTATATTCTCATAAATTGATTTAGGAAACGGGTTCGGTTTTTGAAATACCATTCCTATTTTTCTTCTTAATTCTACAACATCTACATCAGGATCATATATATCTTTTCCTTCGTATATTATTTCCCCATCATGTCTTGTACCCTCAATTAAATCGTTCATTCTGTTTATCGTTCTTAAAAAAGTAGATTTCCCACAACCTGAAGGTCCTATTAAGGCTGTTACCTTATTTTCTTCTATATCTAAATTTATATTCTTTAATGCATGGAAATTCCCATAATAGAAGTTCAAATTTTTTACTTGAATTTTTTTATTCATTATAACCCTCCTTAAATTTTACCTTGACACCCTACTTTGGTACCTGTTACGCAAATATATAGCCAATGAATTTATACCTAATAACAATACTAGTAATACTATAATAGCCGCTGCTGCTATATGATGGAAATCAACCTTTGGCTTTGAAGTCCAGCTATATATTTGCATCGGTAATGTAGTAAATGAATCAAATATCCCTTCAGGAGTATAAGCTATAAAAGTTACTGCTCCTACCATAAGTAATGGTGCAGTCTCACCTAATGCTCTTGCAATTGCTAAAATAGTACCTGTTAAAATTCCAGGCATAGCATAAGGCAGTAATACACCAGTAATCATCTGCCACTTAGTACATCCTAGAGCATAAGCTCCATGTTTAAGTTCTTTTGGTACACTTTTTATTGCTTCTTGAGCTGAAACTATAATTACAGGTAATATCAATAACGCTAATGTTAATGCACCTGATAAAATACTTCTTCCAAAACCCAAAGTGTTTACAAAAATACCTAATCCAAGTATACCGAAAACTATAGAAGGTACTCCTGCTAGATTCGATATATTTACTTGAATTAAATTAGTTAACCAGTTCTTTGGTAGATATTCTTCTAAATATAAAGCTGAACCTACCCCTATTGGAAAAGCAAATAGAGCAGTCAATGCAATAATCCACAAACTCCCAAATAATGGAGCTTTAATCCCCGATTTCTTTGGAAATCTAGAAGCGAAATTTCTAAAAAAATCTATATTTATCCATTTTAATCCATCACTTAGTATCTCTTTTAATAGAATTACTAAAACGACTAAACCAAATAAAGTTGCTAATAAAACAAGCATATGAAAAATTTTATCCTGCAACTTCCTTTTCTGAAGATTAGTCATTAATACTCCTCCCTGTATTTCTTAATGATAATTTTAGATATTACATTCATTAATAGAGTTATTATGAAAAGTAACATTCCAACAGCAAATATTGTCTTATACATCACACTACCATGAACTATATCGCCAGAAGCTACCTGAACTATAAAAGCTGTCATTGTCTGTATACTCTCTAATGGATTTAAAGTCAATTTAGGAGTTGAACCAGCAGCTAGTGTTACAATCATAGTTTCTCCAATAGCTCTCGATATAGCCAAAACAAATGAAGCAATTATACTAGATAACGCTGCAGGAATAACGACTTTAGTTGCTACTTCAAACCTAGTACATCCTAATGCATAAGCACCTTCACGTAATGAATTAGGTACTGCATTCATCGCATCTTCGCTTAATGATGAAACCATAGGAATTATCATTATACCAACTGCTATACTTGCACTTAAAGCATTAAAAATATTAGCTTCTGGAAAAATGTTTCTGATTGCTGGTGTTATAAAAGTTAATGCAAAATAACCATAAACTATCGTTGGAATACCAGCAAGTATTTCTAATACTGGTTTAAGTATTTTCCTAGTTTTTTTTGAAGCATATTCGCTTAAATAAATAGCACTTCCTAATCCTATAGGTATTGAAATAATGCTTGAGAAAAAAGCTATCATCAATGTTCCACCTACTAAAGGTAAAACACCATATTTAGGTGGACTAAATAAAGCTGTCCATTCTGTTCCAGTTAAGAATTCAACTATTGATACTTCACGAAAGAACTGAACTGTTTCATAAGATAATATCCATACTATACCAATTGTAGTTGCAATAGAAACCATAACAAAAATAAATAAAATCTTTGATATAACTGTTTCGACCATGTATACCTTTTTTAACGGATTATTTTTTTTATCGCTACTAGTAATTTTGCTCATAAATAAACCTCCAGTCTTTTGCTAAATCATATAATAATTATAATTTAAGAATTTAATACTTTAGTTTATTTTGTGTTAATCTAATGTTAAGTATTTGTTAAATAGTATACTATTGCATAAAAAACAGGCTAACAGCCAACAGTTGATAACCAATAGCTATTAGCCATCAATAATATTTTTATAAAAAACTCGAATTTATTGAGGCATCTTTACTGCCCTGACAATAATTCCTCTAATTGTTTGTCATAAACTTCTTGTTTTAATGGAACATAACCTGTTTCTGGAACAATATCTCTTGCATTTTTTAAATAGAACTTAACAAATTCTCTAACTTGTTCTTTGTTATTAAATGAATCTTGTGATACATATATGAATAACGGTCTTGAAAGTGGTGTATATTCACCGTTTTCAATTGTCTCTGTAGTAGGTTTTACACCATTTATAGGTACAACCTTTAATACATCCTTATTTTCAACATAATAAGCATATCCAAAATAACCTAGTGCATACTTATCTCCCGCTATACCTTGAACTAATACATTGTCATCCTCTGAAGCTGTAAAATCTGTTCTAATTTTGCCACTTTCCCCAATAATCTCTTCTGTAAAATAATCAAAAGTACCAGAGTCAGTTCCTGGGCCATAAAGTTTTATCTCTTTATCTGGCCATTCAGGTCTTATATCTTTCCATGTTTTCACTGTACTATTTGGTTCCCAAATTTTCTTTAATTCTTCAACTGTTAAATTATCAACCCAATCATTCTGTGGATTAACTAACACTGAAATTCCATCATATGCAACCTTAACTTGCTTATATTTAATACCATTTTCTTGTGCTATTTTCGCTTCTTTATCTTTTATAGGCCTTGAAGCATCACTTATATCCGTTTCTCCCTTTGTAAATCTTTTAAACCCTCCACCTGTTCCCGATACTCCAATTGTTATTTTAACATCTTTATGCATCTTCTGAAATTCTTCAGCCATAGCTTCAGTTATAGGGAAAACTGTACTAGAACCATCTATTTCTATCTTTCCAGATAATTTACTTGTATTAACTTTTCCCTGATCATTTGTTTTTTGTTTTTGTATTTCGCTACCACAGCCTACAAACACAAAAATAGCCATTGCTAAACTTAAAGTTAAAACTAAAAACTTTTTAGCTTTTTTACTTAACATATCTGCACTCCTCCTATTTTTTATACGTTTTTTTCTACGTCTTAATTATAGCTAAATACTTTTCTGCTTATGTTGATATGAAGTTAAATTAATGTTAAAGAATTGTTAATCGCCAAACATCACTTACTTAATTATTTCAAAACAATCATCGATTACTTCTTGTTTAGCTCTAGGAAGCCTAGCATGAAGTTCTTTTACAATTTCATCATTTATTCTCCCATTTTTTTGACCTAATACTTTAGCACAAACCATTCTACTAGCCATTGATTCTCTATTATTGTCTACAAAAGAAATAATTGAACTTATTTGCATATCTCTATCCATACTTTTTCCTCCCTTGTAGTTGATGTATTCTTAAAGTTATTGTATAATTTAGTCTGTTAAAATTAGTTATATTTTATTACTATCGATTGAAAGGAAGATATTAATGAAATTAGGAATTGTAGGTTTGCCAAATGTGGGAAAAAGTACTCTTTTTAATGCAATTACATCTGCTGGAGCAGAATCGGCTAATTATCCTTTCTGCACAATAGAACCAAATGTTGGTGTAGTTGCTGTGCCTGACGAAAGACTTGAAAAATTAGCAGAAATGATAAATCCTAAAAAAGTAACTCCAACTGCAATCGAATTTTATGATATCGCAGGTCTTGTTAAAGGTGCAAGTAAAGGCGAAGGTCTAGGAAACAAATTTCTATCTCACATAAGAGAAGTAGCGGCTATTGTTCATGTAGTAAGATGTTTCGAAGATGAAAATATTACTCATGTTGAAGGAAATATAGACCCTATACGCGATATTGAAATTATCAATTTAGAACTTATTCTTTCCGATCTTGAATTAATTAATAAAAGAATAGCTAAAACAGAAAAATTATTAAAAGGTGATAAATCCTATCAAAAAGAACTTGATATTTTAATCAGAATTCGTGAAGTTCTAGAAGAAGGAAAATCCGTAAGAGTTCTTGATTTTGATGAAGAAGAAGAGAAATTTGTTAAAGGATTAAATTTGCTATCATACAAACCTGTATTATATGCAGCTAATATTTCAGAAGATGACATCGCATCAGAAGATGAAAATGAATATGTTAAAAAAGTTAAAGAATATGCAAAAAAGGAAAATTCTGAAGTAGTAACTATCTGTGGAAAAATTGAAGCAGAAATTTCTGAACTAGATGATGAAGAGAAAAAAGAATTCTTACAAGAACTTGGATTAAAAGAATCTGGATTAGATAAACTCATTAAAGCAAGTTATAAACTTTTAGGTTTGATTTCTTTCTTAACAGCGGGAGAAAAAGAAGTTAGAGCCTGGACTATTAAAAGAGGAACTAAAGCCCCACAAGCAGCGGGAAAAATACACTCTGATATGGAAAGAGGATTTATCAGAGCAGAAGTTGTAAGCTACGATGACTTAATAAGTGCAGGTGGATATAGTCAAGCTAGAGAAAAAGGTTTGATAAGATTAGAAGGTAAAGATTATGTAATGCAAGATGGAGATGTAGTAGTATTTAGATTTAATGTGTAATAGGTATAAAATGGCAGGATCTAAAATGACGATTCTGCCATTTTTATGTTTAAATAACAGCTATAATATCTTTTCAAATTCAATTTCATGTAATATTGGTATATTATCAAAGCCATACAATGGTATTTCGGGCTTTATTCTTCTTGCCTTAACTACCGCATTTAAATGAAGTGCTTTCATGTTAAAACCTCTCTTTTGATAAAATCTTATCGCTTTAGTATTATCATTTGTTGTTATTAGCCATACTCGTCTGCAATTACTCTTTTTGGCTTTATCTATTACTAAATTAATTAATTTAGTACCTATACCCAAATTTTCCTGCTTACTATCTAAAGAAACAATTTCACATTCATCATCTATTATATTATAAGTAATAAGTCCAATAATATCATTTTCTCTCATTGCTAGATATCCTGGTAGTTTATCAATAAAATGTTTTTTATCTCTTGAAACCATAATTGGTGAACCCCAATTTTCTGCAATAAAATTACATACCTTTTTTCGTATTTTTTCGTCTATTTCTCTAAATTCAAACATTATTTTCACCTCTAGTTTTCCATATTAAAAATATAATTAAAACTAAACACTTATATCATATTTATCACTGTTCTTATAATAAATAGTATTAACCATATCATCCATACAGACAAACTAAACCTATAAGATTTAACCATTAATTCTTCATTTCCATCAACAAGTACAATTTCAAACTAAAATAACTCATCTAATAAAATATAGTATTTTAGCTTTGAAACATCAATATTGTCTAACCCGTATTCTTTTAAAAACATATCACTCCATTTTTTTGAACCTAAATTATGTTCAATACTTCTTACTACTAAAGCTAAATCTTGATATTTATCAGCTACCCCAGCTCTTCCCAAATCAATAAATCTACTTAATTTACCGTCTTTTATTATTATATTTGGTAAGCAATAGTCTCCATGAGTAAAAACTAAGTCCTCATCTTTCGGCCTTATTTTAAATACTTCCTGATAAATATATTTTGCAGTCTTTCCAAGATATGCTGGTTCAAAATCATTTTCATCAACTAATCCTTTCTCTACTCTAATTTTAGCCATTTTTAGTTTAGTATCTAGTCTCTGATCAAATGGACAATTCTCGATAGGTATAGTATGTATCATTCTTAAACTTCTTGCTAAAATACGAATTAAATTATGTGGCTCTGTTTTAAAAACTTTACTGCTGGCATCTTCACCTTCAATTTCTGAAATTAACAAATATTCAATGTCTTTATGTATTCCATAATATAATATTTTGGGAACTGGTAATTTCCCTTGCAACCATTCTATAACTCTTTTTTCTGGTAATAAAGTTAATAAAGAGTTTTGTAATACAACCTTCAAATATGCATCATTTGAAATTCCTTTTAGATAATAAATATGAGCATCAGAACGTCCAATAGTATCTTTTACCCACTTACTTCCTTTAATAATGTCTTTCAATTGTTCTGGCATATGTTTAATAATATCATAATCCATAACACCACCATCCCATCAACATTCTATTCCCTCTCTTGCCATAACACCTTTTGTATAATAATGCTTTATTTCATTCATTTCAGTAACCAAATCAGCAATATCTATTAATTCCTTTGGGGCATATCTTCCTGTTATTATAACTTCGACATGTTCTGCTCTATTTTCTAGGATTTCTAATACTCTTTCTATAGAAAGTAAATTATAGTATAGAGCAATATTCAATTCATCTAAAACAACTACATCATACTCTCCACTATTTAAAACTCTTTCGCATATTTCGAGTCCTTTTTTTGCTAATTCAATGTCTTCTTCTGTTGGATCATTATAAATAAAACAATTTTCCCCAAACTGATGTATTTCAAAATTCGGTAAATACTCCTCTGCTTTTACTTCACTATACTTCATACCTTTAACAAATTGACCAAAAAAAACTTTTTTACCTGCACATATTGCTCTTAAAGCCAACCCTAGCGCTGCAGTAGTTTTTCCCTTTCCATTTCCAGTATAAATATGTATATATCCTTTTTCCATAAACCTTTTCACCTCTTTAATATTTTATACGGATTATATTGCATATCTGGACCTTTCCATCTGAATTTATCTACTGTCGATTTTCCAATCTGAATAGCCTCAATTGGGCATTGATGGACACATCTCATACATAAGTAACATTTATCCAAAAATTCAACTCTGCCATCACTTATTTTTATGTTCTTTGCTGGACAAATTTCTTTGCATAGTCCACATTTTGTGCATTTATCATCAACCCAGAATTTACCTTTCATCTTTTTTTCAACATGATTAAAAATTAATCCCATAAAAACATCTAAAATTAATCCACTTATTTTAAGCCTTGGTATTACTGCATTTTTCTCTTGTAATTTATCTGACAAACGATTGTTTCGAACAATATCCAAAATCCTGTTTACCGAGTCTTTGATTTTTCTAGATTCAGAATAATTTTTTGATAATAATTTTTTAACAAATTTTGAATCTTTCTTCATGAAAGCCAACCCATCTGATCCTGGCATTTTAAATTCTTCACAGCCTAATGGAATAAATCCTTTTTTAATAAATCTATTAGATGCTTTTCTTGAAGAATTTCCTCCATATAATCCCATCGTAGAAAATAAAATAACACCCCGAGTCTTTGGAAGTGAGAGATTATTTATATAATTCTGCAAAAATAATGGCATATCAAAAGCATAAACAGGAAAACCGAATATAAGAATATCATATTTTTCTACATCACCTGGAGAAAAAGTTTCTACTGATTCTAATTCAACCTTAAAACCATTTATTTTAAGTTTCTCATATATTAGATTCGCAATAAAATATGTATTACCTGTAGCACTAAAATATAGTATTAATACTTTCAAACTTTACTCCCCCCAGATTATTGTTGCTTTAACCATTTATCAATAAATTTGTAGCACTTTTCTCTTTTATCTTTTCTAAAAATATGTACTCCAGCATTATACCAATCATATTCTAAACACTCTTTACATCCCATTTCTTCATATTTTTTTATTGCCTTATTAAAATACTCTTTTTTATCTGCATCAGATGATAATTCAATAAAAGGTCTAGGTGCTAATCCTTCCAATATATCTTCAATATCACCCCATTCTAATATCCCAGGAATGACTGCAATACTACCAAACCCTTGTAGTGCTCTTAAACCTTCATCTGGATAAAAATCCTTTTTTATAGAAGCTATTCCTGAAGAAGAGCATCCTACTTTAACTCTTTCATCAATATACATTAAATAGGCTGCAAGTAAACCCCCTGCTGAATGACCTATAACTCCAATCCTTTCACTATCTACCTCAGGCATTCCTGCTAAAATATCTATTGCTATCATAAGCTCAGTCAATTCTACCCCCATTTGAGTCTTACCTCGTGTTAAATAATAGTTTGCTTTATATCCTCTATATAAATCTTCAGATAAATCTATTTCTCTTTCTTTTCCATTGTAATCTATCTTGATTACTAATTTCATATGTTTAAACATGTCAACATATTTTGAATTGGCTAAGCTTCTACTTTCAAACCCAAATCTGTCAGGACAAATTACAACATATCCTCTCAAACAGAGCTCTAAACCATACGCTAATTCTTTATCTCCCCCTAATCCAGCGACTTCGCTTTTTCCAAACTCATAAGGCCTTCTTTCACCATCTTGATGTATTGCTAGTATACCAGGAAATACACCACCTTTGTTTGGAATTAAAATATATGCTTCAATATATTCACCATATACTTTATACTTAACTTTTTTTATGATATAAGTTTCATACTTTTTTTCTTCTAGTACTTCATATTCAGTATATCTTCTTTCTTTTGGAATTTTTAAAATTTTCATTAGCTCTCTTTTTCTGCTATCCATATAATCCCCCTTTAAATACTGAATTTTTGAATTTCAAATTATATTACACAGCACATTCGCTATCAAATTGCAAATATGCATAATCAATCAAATGTTCTTGACAATTCATTCTTAAAATGACTTTTTCTTTATCTTTTATAATCCACTCATGAAAACCTGTATCTCCTGTTGGGAACTTAATATCTGTATCTAACGTTAGTCTTAATATTGATTTGTGTAGCATTGAAATTGTTCCTCCATGTGCTACGATACAAACTGTTTTTTCTTCATTAGGATTATATTTTTCATCTAAAAATCTAATCCAAAACTTCTCAATTCTTATTCTAAAATCTATTATAGATTCACCACCTGGTAATGGATCGTATATTTTTCTACCCTCAGGAGGCAAAGGATATTTTTGTTGAGCTTCTTCGAAAGTTAAACCTGCTAATAATCCATTATCTATTTCCATCAACTCATCTTTGACTATTATTTTTACTCCACATTCTTTTGCTATTTTTTCAGCAGTTGAATACGCTCTCTTTAAGGGACTACAATAAATCTCATCAATTTTGTAATTATTTTTTAAATACTTGGCTAATAAACTTGCTTGTAACTCACCTTTTTCTGTTAATTGAAAATCTGCTCTTCCTTCATGACGGCCTTCTACATCTGCTTGAGATTCTCCATGTCTTGCAAGTATAATTCTCAACATTTTATCTCCTCCATAATTATTTATTCTAACTATCTTTTAAATTATTTCTTGTTTTTCTATATTTATTGCTAAAGATTTTTATTTAGCTTTTCTCTACTGATTGTAGTTTCCTAGATTATTACCTAGTTCTTTCCTTATTTCATTCTAAAAAAATAAGTTACTTTCTTTTAGAACATAGCTAAAATTTAATTTAATTTAATTTCATACACAGTAGTTTTATAAAATTTAAACTAATTGTCTTTAATCTCTAACACGTGCTTAAAATACAGCACAAATACCTATAATCACTAAAGCCGTCTGTATATTAAAATACGTAGTTAAATTATCAAATAGCTCAAAAAAATCTTGCTCATTTATTTCTTGTAAATCAATAAGTTTTTCTGCATTTTTGAAACTTTCACTAATTCAAATCCCAAAATAACATTAATAATACCAGAGTATACTAACAAAATATTAAATAAAATTGTCTAACGCTTTAACCTTTTCTTTAAAACTTCTCTTTCTTCCATCCAAATATATATTCTTATATAACCAATTGCCCCATTCTTTATATTTATTTGAATATTTATCATAAAAATATTCCATTAACTTTTCTGCTAATACTGCTCCAATGACATAATTTTGTATATACACTGGATCTATGCTTCTAAATGAGTCAAAAGCCCAAATGCACGGATCATCTATTTTAATCCCCAATTTACTATAATGCTTAATATAAAGTTCTTCTGCTTTATACGGGTTATCCCATAACTCAAATTCGAAAAGTGCACTTATAGCAAAAAGTGTATATTCTAGTACTATTATTTCATAAACTTTTTCTCGCTCTAATTCACTTAAAAGTAACTCAGAAGCTATGCACTCCATAACGACAGCCATTGCTTCATCTAAACTAGCCGGCAAAACTCTATACAATCCTTCTTGCTCATTTAAACTATACATAATTGCATGTCCAATTTCATGGAATAAAACTTTTAGATTCCTCAAAGATTTTATAGGTTTTACAACTATTCTTACATCAGTTGGTGAAAGTGCAGCTGCAAATCCTGCATACCATTCTTCTTTAATAGTTACTTTTATTGTATTCTTTAAATCTTCTAACCCTAGTATTTTAAATAATCTATCAATAAATTCAATTGGACTATATGTTGTATTAATAAACCCAATCTTTTCTAAATCTACAAACCAATTTTCCCAACTAATATTATATTTTTTTATTATTTCTTTAGCTTTAGGTAGATTTTTGTTCAAATATTGATTTAATAGCTTAATCAAGCTTTTCTTTTCTATCTCATCTGTTTCTAATACTAAGTCAGGATAAGAAGAAAAGCCTATTTCTTTTGCTATTCTATTTCTCATAATCATCAAATTTAAAACATCATCCCCCATCCTCTTAGACGAAGTGTATATAAATTTATATTATATAATACTGAATAGTAAGATTTAAATATTGGAGTTGGGAATTACAAAATACAAGCTAATGCTTTAGCTATACCAATTAGATATAAAATAGATAACCTCGCTAAACTTTGTAACTAACTCATTATACTTTAGTCTCAATCTTACTCTACTTTTTCTTATACCTATCCTTCTCGCCGAAAAAAGTAATATCAGCATATCCAGCGTATATTTTCCCTGAATGCTTTACTCCACTAGGAATATAATATCTATCTCCTTTTACATACGTTTTTCTTTCTCCATTTATATCTAATTCAATTTTACCTTCTAAAACTATTCCCCACTGGCTTCCATGTGAATGCTCTGGTAATTCAACATCTTCACTAAACTTCATAAATAATATCTGATAACTGTCTCCTTGAAATAAATATGCTTTAACACCTTTTATAGGAATATCTGCTTCTGGTAAATTCAAAATTTCCTTTGGAAATACATCAAACATTACTCTTCCTCCTTCTTATTTATCATCTGTAAAATTTCAAATTCATTTAATTCCCAACCCCATTAATTTAACCCTTATTATTCAGTATTACGTAATACAAACTTATATACGATAATGATTCTGTTTAATAATATAAGTAGCATTTATACAAAAATTCAACTCTGCTATCAATTATTTTTATATTCTTTGCTGGGCAAATTTCTTTACATACTCCACATTTTATGCATTTATCATCAACCTAAAATTTACCTTTCATCTTTTTTTCGATATAATTAAAAATTAATCCCACAAAAATATCTAAAATTAATCTACTTATTTTAAGCCTTGGTATTACTACATTTTTTCTTGTAATTTATCTAATAAATTATTGTTTCTAACAACACCAAAAATCTTGTTTACTGATTCTTTAATTTTTCTAGATTATTGTCTAGTTCTCTCCCAATTTCATCCTTTACAAGTAAAATTGCCTCTTTAGCATCATCATTCAAAATATCAACAAGCATATCTGTTATAAGATCAAATAGTTTTAATCCTGATATTACTCGTTCCCGAACTCCTAATGTATTATCAATCCCAAAAGCTTCTTTACTTAAAATAGCAAATTCAGATTCTTCTCCAAAATAGTCGATAACTTGTTTAAAAAAAGAATTGTCACTTGTTAATAATATACCTTTTTGAACTCGAACAACTTTAAATAGTCCATAAGTTAACCCGTACAAACCATTCAAAATCCTGCCTATATCGTTAGACAGTAAACCTTGAAGTGCTTTATGCACTTCTTCAACCCATGAAACAAGTTCTCTACTGGCATAATTATTTGCCTTTTCCTGAAGTGAACTGTCCCACTTAAATTCTTCTGCTCTTTTCTTCAATGAACTAAGATATCCATTTGGGTCCCATATTACCTTTGACTGTCTTAGTCCAGAAATGCATTCTGTTGCTTTTTCAGGATCACAAAACCATTTATCTGTTTCTTCTCTAGTAACATAACTTATTACAAGATATTTACTATCAACTATCTCTATATCAGGTAATCTACCTTCATTTCCTTCTTTTAAAAAACATACTATATCAATGTCACTATATTTACGAGCTTCTCCTCGTGCATAACTACCCATTAATGCAATTGCTTCCAATTCTTCTCTATCTATCTTTTTTATCCTCTCAGTTATTGATTCAGTAAACATTTATTTCATCCTTTCTAAAAACAATACAGTACTATATGTTTTTCTCTCAATCAATTATTTAATCTTACACATAATTCTCACTGACTTTGTTTTGACCTTAGTTTTATCTACATACATACACATTTCTATATTCTGCATCTGGTTCGTCTAACATTTTAAATTCCATATTTGTAATACTAACTTCAGTAAAACCAGCTTTATTTAATGCATCAATTATATCTTTAGAATAAAAAGCAGCTTCGGTAAATGTCTCTTCAAACCCATCATATAAACCCCTATCTTCCTTTGTAAATACGGTAAATGTTGCACTTGCTTGTCCTTTATCTTCATAAAATATCGCCTTTTGTATAATATAGTTGCCATTACTATCTTTCTGCATATGAAATCCGTTCCATCTTTCTCTTAAAGCCTTCAATGTATTACAGTCAAATATGAAAATACCTCCATAATTAAGATGTTTTTTAACATTTGAAAATGTCATTAACCACTCGTCTAATGTAAGCAAATGGTTTATTGCATCATATGTACAAGTAATTAGGTCATACTTTTTATTCATTTCAAAACTTCTCATATCCTCTTGGATAAAATTAATATCCTTATTTTTATCTTTTGCATTTTCAATAGCTTTTCTAACCATATGTATTGATATATCTAATCCTTCTGATTTAATACCGGCTTCCATTGCATTAATGCACAATATTCCTGTACCACACGCAATATCTAAATGAGTTTTAGGATTAAAATTTATTTCCTTAAAATAGCTCAACATATATTTCCATAATCTTTCTGAATAATTCTTCCATCCCAATCTATCATAAAACTTTGCTATCTTGTCGTACATCCTCACTACCCCCTAAAACTTAATTTTGCTGACATAAATGTTGTTTTTCTACAAAAATACTTCCAATAATACTTCTATTAAGAATATTAAATCTAAAAGTTTATGTGACTGACAAAATATAAGCTAATGCTTTAGCTGTACCAATTGGATATAAAATAGTATCATCATTTATAGATTCAACACCTAGTACAATAATTGCTCCTTCTTCTTTTAATTCACGTAATGTTGGTTTCCTCTCCAAACCCAATATAACCTGTTTTTCCGTTAATGCAATTAGTCCTTGAACTTCATCACGTTTTAATTTAGTTGGTTCATTTTTTAATTTTGCATTGTATATTAAAATATAATAAATTTGCCCTTCTCTTGGAGTTCCTTTTGGGTGTATCATTTTAAATATTGCTAATGGTCGTGGATAATCTTTAACATTTAGCTTATGTAGTATTCTACTTTCCGAAATATAATAAGTAATATCTGAAGATATTATCTCTATATCTACTCCAATTTCTTCTTTTGCTTCTCTATAAGCGCATTCTAGAAAACTTTCCCCTTCTTCTAAATGTCCTCCAATCCCTGCATAAAAAATCTCTCCTGAAAAACAAACATGTCTGCTTCCAGCTAAAAAAAATAAATATCTATCTTTGTATTTTATTGCTAAACCAACGCCTATCTCTACATCCTCTGGTAATATATCTTTAATTCTTTCATTAGACTCCCTCCTTTTTTATCCAATCAAACATTAGTTATCTAAATAGCGTTATTCAATATACCCTTTATTTCAATATCCTTAAATTCCCTTTACAATCTTATTTAAAATTTCTATATAAGCCCTATTAATCTCTTCTTCATTTATGTTTACAATACGTCTGTCTTTCATAATAAAATCTCCATCAACCATTACATGTTCAATTAAGTTTTCACTACCTGCCATAATTAAATTATGAATCACTGTTGAAAAGCCGTTTCTATTTAAAAATGGAAATAACTTTATATTATTTTTATTAATAAACACTAAATCCGCATTATAGCCTTCTTCTATTATTCCAATTCTTTTTTCTTCTCCAAAAGCTTTGGCTCCATTTATTGTTGCCATCTTAAATATATCTTCTGCTGTAAAGCTTTCTATTTCAGTATCTAGTTTTAATAAATAATAAGCAACCCTCATTACTTCCCAAATATCAGTATGTCCCCAATCTGTTCCTATACACACATTAACTCCCTTACTTAAACAATATTTAATATTTGCAATTCCTGCTCCTGTTTCTAAATTTGAAATAGGACAGTGGACTATAGAAGAACCTTTCTCGGCAAGCAAGTCTATATCCTCTTTTTGCATACAAACAGCATGAAATAAAACTGTATTATTATCTAAAAGATTATATTCATCAAACAGCTTTATGGTTGATTTATTAAATTTACTAAAAACAATATTTTTCCTCCATTCATTTTCTAAACAATGCGTCATAAAAATATTGTCATATTTTTCTTTCAGCTGCTTGCAAACTAATAATCCTTCTTCTGTAATATCTTCTTCCTCAAGTAAATGCCCAGCATATTTAACATTACCGTCTACTTTATCATAATATGTAAAAATCTCATCATAAGTATCAACTACACCTCTAATTCCTAAATCATTTATTGTATCAGATAATATTTTAGGCGAACAATCTATAGTCCCTGATTCACAAACAAATGTAACACCATTTTTTATAAGATCAATATATCCTTTTAAAAATAATAGTTTAATTTCTTCTTCTCTTAATTCAGTTTCAATATAATCAAATAAATCACTCTGCAATTTGCCTTGTATACTGTTATCAAACCAGTTTTCTATTCTCATATCTTTGAACAAACCATTTCCAATAGTTGAACTATTATGGAAATGACCATTTACCAATCCAGGTATAATTAAGTAATTACTACAATCCATTATTCCTGAGAAAGAACCTTTCACCAATTCATAACCAATTTTATATATCTTATTTTCTTTAATATATATATCAGCTGTAATCACTTCCATATTCTTATTTATAAAAGTAGCATTCTTTAGTAACATGTTTTTCCTCCATTCATTAAGCAATAGATAAAATCAATAACAACTATCCCCTTTTACTTTTAAACCTAATTTCAAAAAACGGTAATCAATCAGGTATCTTCTTAATCTTTGCTATATATTCCTCTGCAAAATCTTCAATATTTACTATTAATTGAACATTTCAATCAACATTTATTTTTTATCCTCATTATAATATATTGTTTTAGAAATATCTGTACAGCTGAAATAGTTTCATTTATCTTAAAGTATTTATCATCTTCTATATGCTATAAAATCATTAGTGCTCTCTATATCATTTTTTACCCTAATGTATCTTATATAACATGGAAACTTTCTGAAAGCACATTCACTATTTATACCATTTGATAAGAAAACAATATGATTCTCATTCTCTACTTTGTTCTAATTTCACAAACTCAATCCCAGTCGGCATAATATCTCTATCACCAGTTTTTAAATTATATAGTACAAATTTATTTGAATAAGTTTCTCTTTAGGATTCAATTCTTTTTAATCAACTTGTATATCCCATAGGACAAAGTTATTACTCCTAAAGATGCAAATAACTCCAATAATATAAACGTAACTTTTCTATATAAAAACTTTTTCAATAGCCCTGTATATATTTATCATGTATTTAAATCATTTTATCATCTCCTTATTTTACTTTTAAAAATAATTCTCTATTGTTTCTGTTATTCCTTTTAAATTAATCTTAATCTGAAGATATGTTAATTTATTACATAGAAAAATAATATTCAGAAGTAAAGATAGTGACACAATTGAAAAAGTGTTTATAATCACTAAAGAACTTAATGAGTTGCAAATTTACATAGTTGCATAAGCAATGTAATCATCTACCTTTCCAATTACTTTGCAATATTTTAAGAAATTTTTGTCGTTAATTTTCCATGTATGGTTATTTTTAGATGCATGCCTAATATAAACATGATTAGATTTACTAGTAGAATATATCTTTATTCCTTTTCTATAGCAATCCCTACAGAAAATAACATCTTCTCCAACCGAAACATTTGCAAATCTTACTTTATTGAATATTTTCTTTTTAAAAATCATTGTAGAGCCATTTACAAATCTTACATAACGATTTTCTGATTGAGGGTCTCTAATAGCTAATGTTTTAATGCTTTCCAAATAAACATAGGTACTACCTTTGCCAATTAAGTCAGCATCAGTATATTCAAACGCTCTTATTGAATCTGTAATATATCTAGGGGCATAATAGTCGTCATCATCAAATTTTGCAATAATCTCATATTTAGCTTGTTTTACGCCAAAGTTTAAACATTGTCCCAAAGTTATCTTTTCATCAATATGGAAAACTCTAACATTATTGCTTTGTTCAGCTCTCTTTCTCCAAATATTAACATCTATATTGTTTTTGTTTAATATAATGATTAATTCTTTCTTTTCGTAGTCTTGTCTTTCATAATTTTCAAATATATTATCTAAATATTGAGTTTTATTTGTACAAGTAATAATAGTTACTCCAGATGAAATAACACTTTCTGATTTAACAGATAAATTATTTTTCTTTTCTTTAAAAGCTTTTTTCATTGCTATTTTCTTAATGGATTTGTTTACAGGTTTATTAAGTGGTTTTAGTTTATCATTAAAGATAATTAATTTGTTTTTATATTTAACACTTTCTTTATTAATAACTATTTTTATATCATTATTAGGCATACAATAACCCCTTTCTCAATAGAATTTAATCAAAAGAAACTGATTTTGCATTTAAATTAACTATTAACAATATCTTTTTTGTAAAAACTTTTGTTAAAAGTGGAAAATTTCATACAAATTCAAACAAACCCATTCATCTAGCAAATTTTGAATGGGTTTGTTTGTTAATAAAGATGCAAAAAATCTATCTGATTTGTTTAATCTAAAATACGATTAAATTGTATATTATGCTTCTCTAATAGATGTTATTACAGTTGCAGTTGTAGGAGCACCTGCTGCATCTGTGAGTTTTAGACGTACTTGCTCCACTGCTATATCTGTAGTTAATATAGTTGTAGCACCTGTAGCGATTGCTGCAGCAGTAGTTGTTGTATCAAACCAAGTAAGTCCTCCATCGTTACTATACTGAATTGTAGCAAGAGTAATTGGATTAACTGCACCTGTGTTAGTGATAATGAAACTAGCAGTTCTGTTTACACCTAGTTTCTTAGGGGTAGTAAACTGATCTACTAGAGTACCAGGAAGAGTAATAGTTTCTGTAGTTTGATCTAGTATTCCATCATTATAAACAATTTCTAATTTAGCCCAAAAATCACTATCAGTATATTGATTACTTCTAAAGCCTACAAGATTATTTGCAGTTTCAACACCTCTAATTAATAAACCATTGTTTGCTTTAGCTCCGCTATGCCAATCTTGAACTAAACTTGTTATATCAAATGTTACCCAACCTGTATACCCAGATGTGATTGTAGTAGCATCAACTGCAACTACTGCAGCATCATATGCTGGCTTTGTATTCCAAGTAACTGTTTGTTCATCAAAGTCTTCTATTAATCTATATATGCTCACTTGAGTAGGACTAGAAGTTAGATTAGTTGTATAAACATATAGTTTAAGTTTTGCAGAACTGATAGTAGAAGTAGGTTCTAGTTGATTTAAGTCGAATTTTATTAAGGATCTATAATCATCACCAGCAGATGCAAATTGGCCTACAAATAAAGCGACACTGTTAGCGAAATTAGTGTCAGGATAGTATTCAGCAATATACACATCACTAGAAGGATAGAGAATTTTTGTTGCCACTTTAATCATCTCCTTAGATATTATTTTCTTTTCAGTATATAATATTGCTAAGTCCAAAATTGGTTACAGCATGTTTAAAATTTTTAATTATTTTTTAATCTTTATCAGATGAATTTATAAATGGAATCAAACTGTTACATAACTTTTATAGTCATTTGTCCGTGCTATGAATTTACAGTTTTTCAACAAAACTTTTTCTTCTACTTTCCACGTATGATGTAGCTTCGCAAAATATTTTGCAAAATTTCGCACGTTATTTCGCAAAATATTTTGCTTTTTTTTTATGGTTCGTTTTTAATATCATTACCTCTCACTAATACAAAATTATCAAACAATTTCTTCCTCAAGTTATAACTAT